>CAJJDJ010000102.1 GCA_905182825.1 Thiotrichaceae bacterium UBA7359 | reverse complement strand
GAGTTGTCATTGCATAAAAAATCTATTATCTCTAGTACCATCAGTAAGGACGTGACCTGTCCTTTCTGTGGGATACTTTGTGATGATTTAGTTATTCAAAATCAGGCTGAGACGCTTAAGATACTTAAGAATGGTTGTCCAAAAGCCGCTGCTGCTTTCGAATCAAAACAATTAGTAACCTCTGCAAAAATAAAAGGCAAGAATGTCCCACTTTCAGAAGCTATAGATGCCATATGCAATATTCTCAAGAAATCACAGAATCCCTTATTTGCAGGGCTTGGTACAGACGTTGATGGAATGCGACAAGTCATGCATCTTGCAGATAAAACTGGTGCCACCGTTGATCATATGCATGGTGAAGCGCTTATCCGCAACTCACTTGTATTACAGGATCTCGGCTGGATCACAACGACCATGACGGAAATCAGAAACCGTGCAGATTTGATTATTTTCGCTGGAACAGATGCAAATAATTATCCGCGATTTTTCGAACGTACCATATGGAATAAAGAATCCATGTTTAAGCTTAAAAGTGAGCAACGCGAAATTGTGTACATAGGAAATCAACTTGATGGTAGCGCAGGAATAAATCCGAATGGTAAACGGCCATCGTTCCTCAACTGTAAGACTGAACAAATAGGCGAAGTCATCTCAAGTTTACATGCACTGATCACAGGCGCAGTACTTGACATAGAAAAAGTAGCTGGAATAAAGATTAAGACATTACAATCTTTAGCTGAGAAGATGAAGACTGCTAAATATGGTGTTATTGTTTGGTCTGCCGCTGAACTTAATATTCCTCATGCAGAACTTACAATTCAAAATTTTTGTGAACTTGTAAAGTATCTAACACGCTTTACTCGTTTTGCGGGGTTTTCATTAGGCGGTGACGATGGAGCAACAAGTGCGAATAGCGTTTGTGCATGGCAAAGCGGTTATCCTTTACGTGTAAATTTCAATAAAGGTTATCCCGAATATGATGCTCAACGGAATTCAACACACAAATTGCTTAAGAATAAAGAAGTCGATTCTCTACTTTGGATTTCAAGTTTTAGTTCAAAAGTGAATTCACCCTGTGCATCAATACCAACCATAGTCCTTGGCACCCCTGAGACTAAATTAAAATTTAAACCGGATATTTTTATTCCGGTATCAACTCCGGGAGTAGACCATTCAGGGCAATTAATTCGCGCTGACAGCGTAGTATCACTACCTTTAAAAAAGTTGAGGACGTCTTCATATGCAAATGTCAGCTCAATACTGAAGCAAGTTATAGAAAGGATATAAACAGAACGAATGTATATAAAATTAACTAACGGTATTGTTTATGACCCTGTTCATGGAATTAATGGAGAGCACAGGGATATATATATTAATGATGGTCAAATAACACGTAAGCCCTCGAGTAATACAAAAATTTGTAAAACCTATGATATGAAGGGCAAAATAATTATGGCGGGTGCTATTGATATACATACACATATCGGTGGCGGCAAAGTCAATATTGCTCGCATGATGCTACCTGAAGACCATGCCAATGATTTAGTTGAAAGAACTGAGTTAACTCGTTCTGGATGCGGTAACGCTGCACCCTCTACCTTAACAGCGGGATATCGTTATGCAGAAATGGGGTACACAGCCTGCTTTGAACCCGCGATGCTACCTTCTAATGCTCGGCAAACACATATGGAGATGGGAGATACGCCTATGGTCGATAAAGGCGCCTATGCCATGCTTGGCAGTGATGACTTCTTTCTACGGATGCTTGCTTCAAAAAAGGACCAAGCCGCTATCAGTGATTATGTTGGTTGGACAATTAATGCAACTCAAGCATTGGGAATAAAAGTTGTGAATCCAGGAGGAATAAGTGCCTTCAAATTCAACCAACGCAAACTTGAACTAGATGAACTAAATCAATACTACGGTGTATCACCGCGAGACATTATAAAATCTCTTGCCAGAGCAGTTACGGAATTGGGCATACCACACCCTCTGCATGTGCATGGGTGTAATCTTGGTGTTCCAGGCAATCTCAACACGACTTTAGAAACTATTGATGCCGTTGAAGGTATGCGTATGCATCTTACTCATATTCAATTTCACAGCTATGGAACAGAAGGAGATAAAAAATTCTCATCTGGTGCTGCGGAGATTGCTGAAGCGGTCAATAAAAATCCAAATATATCTATAGATGTAGGACAAGTGTTGTTTGGCCAAACGGTCACGGCTTCTGGCGACTCTATGTTGCAATATGCAGGTCATTGGCATGCCCATCCAAAGAAATGGGTGATTATGGATATTGAGTGTGATGCTGGTTGCGGTGTTGTACCTTTTAAATACAGAGACAAAAATTTTGTAAATGCATTGCAGTGGGCTATAGGCCTAGAACTATTTCTACTTGTAGATGACCCATGGAGAATTTTTCTAACAACAGACCACCCTAATGGTGCGCCATTTACTAGCTACCCACATTTAATACGCCTATTAATGGATCGTAGCTTCAGAAATGACATGCTATCTACCATTAATAAAGAAGCTGCTGCTTCAAGCACACTAGCAAGCCTCGATAGAGAGTATTCTCTTTATGATATCGCAATAATGACACGTGCAGCACCTGCCAGAAGTTTAGGCTTAAAAAATCGTGGCCATTTAGGTTCCGGTGCTGTCGCAGATATTACGGTCTACAGCAATCATAAAAATAAAGAAAAAATGTTTAGCAAACCTGACTATGTATTCAAAGATGGTGAGCTCATAGTCCGTAACGGAAAAATTGTAAAAGTAGTTAATGGTGCTACACACACTCTCCGTCCAGAATATGATAATGGTATTGAAAAGTCTCTAAAACGTTATTTTGATAAGTATCAGACAATAAGTCTGTCAAACTTTAAAATTGATAATGATGAAATTGTTGAACATGGCAATAGCAAAATTATCGTTCAACCTTGTATGTAAATAATAATCATGAAAATAAACGGTGTGCATATAGATGATACATTTGCAGAAGCTTTCCCAATGAAAGCAACGCGAATTATTATCACAGCAATGACTCTAAAATGGGCTTACCGTGCGGCAAATGCAATTCGCGGTTTTGCCTCATCAGTGATTGCTTGTGGTATTGAAGCCGATATAGAGAGCGAACTTAAACCATCAGAAACGCCTGATGGCCGCCCTGGTATCTCTGTCATGATATTCGCCATGACAAAGAAAGACCTCGACAAGCATGTATCAACACGTGTCGGTCAATCGGTAATGACTACTGCAACAACGGCTTGTTACTCAGGTTTAGATAGCGATCAAAAAATATCAATGGGTAAGAATCTACGATTTTTTGGCGATGGATTTCAAATATCTAAAGTTATTAATAATAAACGTTTTTGGCGTATACCAGTTATGCATGGGGAATTTATTTGTGAAGAGACTACTGGCGTGACAAAAGCCATTGGTGGTGGAAATTTTTTGGTGTTAGCTAAAACAGCACGTCTTGGACTTGCGGCTTGTGAAAAAGCTGTAGAAGAGATTCAAAAATTACCTGGTGTAATTACTGCATTCCCAGGTGGTGTGGTGGGCTCAGGTTCTAAGGTAGGTTCAAAATATAAATTTCTTACTGCATCTACAAATGAAGCTTACTGTCCAACTCTTAAAGGTCAGGTTAAATCTGAGTTAGGACCTGAAGTTGGATCAGTATTAGAAATTGTCATTGATGGTCTAAATGAAGAATCTATTAATGAAGCCATGCGTCTTGGTATAAAGGCTGCTTGTTCATTTGGTCCTTCTAAAGGTATCTGCAGGATTAGCGCTGGGAATTATGGTGGCAACCTTGGTCCTCATCTGTTTTATCTTAGAAAACTACTAGAATGAGTGCCCTAACACTAAAACTAAAAAACAATCTATTGTTTACATTAGATGCCAGTTTGCTTTCACCTGAATATCTTGAAGGTAAAACACTTGCTGAAATTAAGGAACTTAAAATCAGTTATGGTAATAAAAACATAAAACTTCAAAAATTATTTACAATACGAGGAACAGATACAAATAACATCTGTATTGAAAAGAGTACAAACAAGCTAATTAATGTCGGCAAAAAATTAAGTAAAGGCTCTATAAACATCAAAGGGGATGTTGGTGATTTTCTTGGTAAAGACATGAGAAATGGAATATTAACAGTTGAAGGCAACGCGGGTTCCTGGGTTGGTAATGCCATGCGTGGTGGACGCATAGATATAACTGGTAATGCTCTTGATTATGTTGGTGGTGGTTTACCAGGTGATGCTTTTGGTATGACCAATGGTCTCATTAATATTAAGGGCAATGCGGGTAGCCGCGTCGGAGATAGAATGCGAAGAGGTCTCATCATTATTCAAGGAAAAGCTGGAGATTATTGTGGCAGCCGTATTCATGCAGGCACAATAGTTATACTCGGTAAAGTAGGAAGATTACCTGGTGAAGGTATGAGGCGCGGTTCAATCATTCTCGCTAAAAAACCAACACACCTATCAGCAACATTTAAAAGCTGTGGCAATTTAAAAATGCAGTTCCTGCGATTATTCTTTACCCAACTTCACAACATAGATTCAAGTTTATCTTTTTTTAATAAATATGGACCCGAGGCACATCGCTTCTCAGGAGATTTGGCACGGAATGGTAAAGGTGAGATTTTGATATTACAACATTATAATTAATAAAAATTATCATTAATTATTTAGTCAAATATAATATGACAATACTCATAATTGACTTTAGATTAGAACTGAATCAATATTAGCATTAAATGGAATTGATGGATTTGGGATGATGTTCGTTTCCGTCAAAACTATAAAAGTTATCCTACGTAGCAACAGGTTATGAACGTTATTGTCGGCTTGGCATAACTTTGCGATTATTGTCTTTAATGACTGATTCGCCTAACTTTTGTTTGTTGTTATAAAACCAATATTAAAACGAATATCAATGAAACGTACTCGCGGGAAAAAAGGTCGGCTGGAAGGCAGAACAACACCTCACAAAGCTCTAGCAGAGGTAAGACATCTTCTTGGTAATAATCTTCGCACACGAGATATGCTGATTGAGAACCTTCATACGATACAAGATCATTATCACCACATATCAAATGCACACATTCTTGCGCTTTCTATAGACATGAGGCTACCTATGGCTGAGGTCTATGAAACAGCAACCTTTTATCATCACTTTGATGTCTTAAAACCAAAAGAAACACCTCCCCCTACAAGAACAATAAGAGTGTGTGATTCTTTGACTTGTGAAATGTTTGGTGCAAGAGAACTAATCAAACAACTTGAACTTGAAGAATTTGATGATGTTCGAATTCAACCCGTGCCCTGTGTCGGTAGATGTCATGCTGCTCCAGTTGCTGTTGTTGGAACAAACCCAATAGAAAATGCAGATACAATAAAAATTAAATCAGCGATCGATAATAATTCCCTTAAATGTGCTGAACCTGAATGTATCAGCTATATCGATTATAAAAATAATGGAGGATATCAATTATTAGTCGATTGTGTGGAAGGTAAAATACAACGAGAAAATATTATATCTCTCCTAGAAGATTCCAACCTGCGTGGCCTAGGTGGTGCAGGTTTCCCTACTGGCCGTAAATGGCGAATACTAAGTGAGCAAGTAAAACCTAAGATGATTGCTATTAACATCGACGAAGGTGAACCAGGCACTTTTAAAGATCGATTTTACCTAGAGCAAGATCCTCATCGATTTATAGAAGGTACTTTAATCGCTCATTGGGCTATAGAAGCAGACAAAATCTATATTTATTTAAGAGATGAATATGCTGGCTGTCGTAAAGCTTTGGAAAAAGAACTTTATTTACTTAAACAAGATCCACCTTGTCGCTTACCTGAAATACATTTAAGACGTGGTGCTGGTGCTTATATTTGCGGAGAAGAATCTGCAATGATTGAATCTATTGAAGGCAAACGCGGGATGCCTCGATTACGACCTCCTTATGTCGCTCAGACAGGATTATTTGGTTTTCCTACTCTCGAACAGAACATGGAAAGTATGCATTGGGTTCGCGATATTGTCAGTAATGGTCCGGAATGGTTTTCTAATAAGGGTCGAAATGAACGAAAAGGGATACGTTCCTTTTCTATAAGTGGTCGAGTGCAAAAGCCTGGAGTACACCTTGCCCCTGCTGGTATAACCATGCAAGAACTAATAGATGAATATTGTGAAGGAATGCTAGAAGGACACAACTTATATGGTTATTTCCCAGGTGGAGCGTCCGGTGGTATTTTACCCGCTTCATTAGCTAATATTCCTCTGGACTTCGATACATTGCAATCTTACAACTGTTTTATTGGCTCAGCAGCAATCATTGTGTTGTCTGACAAAGATAGTGCAAAAAAAATGGCATTGAATGCCATGCGGTTTTTTCGAGATGAATCCTGTGGTCAGTGTACCCCTTGTCGTGTCGGTACAGGTAAGGCTGTCACTCTCATGGAAAAAGACAAGTGGAATCAACCCCTTCTTAAAGAATTATCGACTGCTATGTTTGATACTTCAATTTGTGGATTGGGGCAAGCTGCCCCGAATCCACTACTTTGTGCAATGAAGTATTTCCCAGAGGAGTTCGAATAATGGCTGCAAACCCTAAATTTATGGATGAAAAAGCAATTAGTTTTAAACTTAATGGCAATAAAATTGATGCTTATGGAGATGAAACAATACTTCAAGCGGCAAAGAGGAATAATATTGAAATTCCACATCTCTGCTATAAAGAAGGTTACCGTCCGGATGGCAACTGTCGTACTTGCATGGTTGAAATTGATGGGGAACGTGTATTAGCAGCTTCTTGCTGCCGTCAACCATTAGATGGTATGGAAATAAAAAGTGATAATCAACGTGCTCAACTCTCACAAAAAATGGTCTTAGAACTATTACTGTCTGATATGCCAAAACAAGGTGAATCGCCTTACACTCTGAATTCTGAATTAGATTATTGGGCAAAAAAATTAAATGTTTCTAACCCACGTTTCGAAGAACGGATACAACCAAAGCCAGATCTATCTCATCCAGCTATTGCAGTAAATCTCGATGCTTGTATTCAATGTGGCCGATGCGTCAGAGCTTGCCGTGAGGAACAGGTCAATGATGTAATTGGATTCGCATATCGTGGTAATCATGCAAAAATCAGTTTCGATATGGCTGAACCATTGGGTGAAAGTACATGCGTAGCTTGTGGTGAGTGTGTTCAAGCCTGTCCTACGGGGGCGTTAATGCCAGCAAACAATGTGGGATTAATCAAACCAGATAAAAAAGTTGAATCAACGTGTCCCTATTGTGGTGTAGGTTGCTTACTTACATATAACGTAAATAATAATCATATACAATATATTGAAGGTCGTGACGGTCCTGCTAATAAAAGTAGATTATGTGTAAAAGGTAGATATGGATTTGATTATGTTCATCATCCAGATCGATTGAAAAAGCCATTAATCCGTCGTGATAATGCTGATAAAACATCTGAACTAATAGACCCATCAAATATAGATAAGTATTTTCGTGAAGTTAGTTGGGAAGAAGCTTTGGACTATGTCGCAAATGGTTTAATAAATATTAAAGATGCTAAAGGTTCTGAGGCATTAGCAGGTTTTGGTTGTGCTAAAGGTAGTAATGAAGAAGCCTATCTAGTACAAAAACTTATTCGTACAGGTTTTGGCACCAATAATGTTGACCATTGTACGCGGCTTTGTCATGCATCATCGGTTGCTGCTTTATTAGAAACAATTGGTTCTGGAGCTGTGTCTAATCAGGTTGCTGATGGTTCAAAAGCAGAAGTGATCATAGTTATTGGTGCCCGGCCAAATGACAATCATCCTGTTGCTGCTACGTTTATTAAAAATGCCACAGACCGTGGTAGCAAATTAATACTGATCGAGCCTTATGGTTCAGAGATGTATCTTCACGCGGAGCATTTACTACAATTAAGACCAGGCACAGATGTATTACTCTTAAATGCTATAATGTTCACCATCATCAATGAGAATTTGCAAAACAAGAAGTTTATTGATGATCACACTGAAGGTTTTGAAGCGTTAAAGGAAACAGTTAGCAAATATAGCCCTGAAATAGTGTCTCCTATTTGTGCTATTCCTGTTGAGACAATTAAGACAGTTGCAAGGTTATATGCTACTGCAAAAACAGCAATTATCTTTTGGGGAATGGGGATCTCACAGCATATACACGGAACTGATAATGCTCGTTGCCTAATTTCACTTGCTTTAATGACTGGTCAGATTGGAAGAACTAGCACAGGCTTACACCCCTTACGTGGGCAAAATAATGTGCAAGGTGCATCAGATGTCGGTTTAATCCCAATGGTTTATCCAGATTATCAACCAGTTTCAGATCCAATTGTTAGACAAAAATTTGAAAAGCTTTGGGACCAGAAACTCAACCCCTTAGTGGGAAAGACAGTTGTTGAAATAATGCATGCCATATCCGATGGTGATTTAAATGGACTGTATATCATGGGTGAAAATCCTGCTATGTCCGATCCGAATTTAAATCATGCTCGTGCTGCATTGGCAAAGCTTGATCATTGTATTGTTCAAGATATTTTTTTTACAGAAACCTGCAGTTACGCAGATGTCATCTTACCTGCGAGTGCATTTCCTGAAAAAACAGGAAGCTTTACCAACACTGATCGACGAGTACAGATGGGTAGACAAGCGATTGATCCTCCCGGTGAAGCAAAACAAGATTTATGGATTATTCAGGAAATAGCAAATCGAATAGGCCTTAACTGGAATTATCAAGGTCCAAAAGATGTCTTTAATGAAATCCGTAAAGCAGTCCCAAGTATGGGAGGCATCACATGGGAAAGGTTAGAACAAGAAGGAACTTTAACTTATCCATTATTGAAAGAAGGTGACCCTGGGGAACCAATTATATTCAAAGATGGTGTCTTTCCAATAAATGGTGGTAAAGGACGTTTTGTACCAGCTGAATATATTAAATCTGCAGAAATGCCCGATCCGGATTTTCCATATATATTTATCACTGGTCGTCAATTAGAGCATTGGCATACAGGAACTATGACTCGACATTCACGTGTACTAGATACCCTAGAGCCTGGCCCATGCATAATGATTAACCCCAAAGACATGGCCAAATTTAAAATAAAAACGGGTGAGATGCTAGTAATTGAGTCACGACGAGGCAAAATTGCTGCTGCAACTCGAGCGGATGAACATATGTTAGAAGGAGTCGTAATGATGCCCTTTACTTTTAGTGAAGCAGCGGCCAATTTAATAACTAATGAAGCGTTAGACCCTTTTGGTAAGATACCAGAATTTAAATTCTGTGCGGTCTCTCTAAAAAAAGAAATACTATGAAAACAATCAGTTTATCTTGAATTAAATGCAGACAGCACTTACCTTAGAAAAGATATTGTTAATATAGTATTTTTTTTAATCCAAAATTAAAATAACTATTTAAATAGTGTTTAGCTGGATTTGACATCTATTAAAGTCAGCGTCTCAAGAATTAATGGTTCTCCATTCTCTTTACTTCTGTCATGAATTATTGTCGTTATTTGATAAAGACTTCCGGGAATATCATCTGAGAATATAAATTCATAGTATTTATCGGCGAATTTCTCAAAATCACGTCTGTGTGGGTCATTCAAGTAGGGTGAAAAGTATATTTTTTCACCTTTGTATTCTTTACCATTAAATTTGAAGGTTGTTGGCTCTAATACTGCATCATTTCTCAAAGAAACTTTAATAGATTTTTGAAAGTGTCGCCAATGCCCGTCTGTTATTCGATTCATTTCATAGACATCTCCTTGCATGAATATACCAATTGCAGGATTTCCAGAGATGTTAGACACATTCTCTGGTGTGACTACTTGTTTCCGTTCAGCAGTAAAAAATTCCATCGAAGCATTCTTAGTACCATCTTTATTCAATTCTAGAATCTTCAAATACACAGAATCCGTAAATCCTTCTTCAAAAGTACCAGATTTCACAAATTCATAATATAAACTCAGAGGCTCCTTTACGTTCCCTAAATGGTTCGCATGCCATAATCCTATTTCAGCTGGGTTAAATTGAAAGTCTTCAGGTATTTCATCAACCTCGCCAAATCGACCAATTCTAGACTCAAGTTCCTCTTCAGTTAAAGGCGTGCCACCTCTCGTCGTTGTAACTATTTCTTCTTCAGCCGAAATATTATTGTTCATCAACCCTAAGCAAAAAATTGATATAAAAATATATGTAATATGTTTCATAAGCGTATAAGTCTACTATTTGATTAGTGGAACACCGTAATCTATTAAGATTTTATCGATCTCAGTTTTGTTATCTTTGATTAAGTTATTGATTTTTTCTTTCCAGTCTTTTTCGCCATGCCGGACAGCCATTGAAAAACTATACGAGAAACGCATTTCTGGTTTTTTAGGGTCATCAGTTAATGGTAGTAATACGAGTTCAACGTTATCTTTTTTAAGTTTTTGAGCAAAATATCCTGCGGTTGGTCCCCATATAATAGTCGCATCAATCTTATTTGAAGCTACATCTTCTATCATCTGTTGTCCTGGGTTAAGTTTAGGATCACCTGATTGTCCCGAATATCTAACCATACTACCCATCAGTTCATTATAAAACACCCATAATTGTTGTGGCCCACGGTCAGGCAAACCTATTTTTATTTCATTTCCACCTTCAACAACAAACTTGCTCAACATTTCTGGATCAGTTATTGAATCAAGTTTTCTCCCTTTTGCATAAACTAAAGTGTAGGTTGACGTGAAATAAGGCACTGTTGTTGCTGCCAATTCAAAATTTCTTGGCACACTCATCACAAGGTCACATTTAAAACCAAGAGCTTCTTCTGACTCTGCATTTAATGTGTTTCGTATAAAACCAATTCGTTGAGGGAAGAATTCGTATTTCAATTTCAAGTCTAGTTTTTCGGCAAATAATTCTGCGATTTTATTTTCGTAACCTTCTCCCTTTTGATTTGAAAATGGCAGCATATGAGGATCAGCACATACTTTGAGAAATTTTAAATCCGGCATTTCATCAGCATATAACGATTCGCACGCTATAGTCAGAAGAAAAATCATGAATAGTTTTTTCATATTAGTTAGACAACCCAATTTATTAAAGTAGGCCACATTTTTTTTAAATTTCATTATGATGTTTAAAAAATATTATATAGTTGGTTTTATTTTATTGATTTTTCCAATAAGACGCTTAAATGGGCCTTTAAGTGTTTCTATTGCTTTCTTTTTAGCTGCTGCTACGTCATCAGCGCTGATATCACCTACCACAATAATACCTACCATACCAAAACCAATATGCGGTTCACATACATAACCCCATATTCCTTCTTTATTCGGTTGTGCTGTGAAACTTCCACCCGGAAACTTTCCTTTGTTGCCAAATTGTGTGCCTCCTTCAGGGATAAGATAACTAACAGCATTATGTGACGTCATATTATTAAACTTAACGCTATCTCCTAGCTGAATATATATGATGGCTGCTTTGAATTCTCGCGCTTGAGCATTAACTGCATGATCAGCTGCGTTAACAAGATTTGGAAATAAGACTGCTGATACGAGCATGATTTTGCCTAGAATATTGATTAATTTCATTTACTCATCTCCGGATAATTATTTAACATTATTCATACTTTTT
>CAJJDJ010000101.1 GCA_905182825.1 Thiotrichaceae bacterium UBA7359 | reverse complement strand
GCCTGCTAACATTGCACCTTTAACTCGTTTTCTTGCTGGATCATCTTCTGCTTCATAAACCTCTTGAATATCATCCAACCTATTACTGGGAGTATTAATTCCCTGCTCCACATGATGAAACACTCGGCGAGTTAATTGATCAATCATTTGCTTCTTGTCTGCATAGCTATCTTTATGTAAGTGATAACTTCTAATCCAATAACCATCATAATATACACATGATTTTCCCGCGATCTCACGAGTCGTACCATTTTTCACTTCATCAGTCATAGCAGATTATAAAACCTTAAATCGTCAAATAATTCTCATCAAAATAGCTTCCACATTGTAATACTTCTCAGTATATACTCAAAATTAATTAGAATTTGATTATCTCTAAACTTAGCTTAGATCTGAAGCTGACCGACCTAAAATTAAATTATAAACCTCTCTATATACATGATTTAAAACTTATTATGATATAAATAAAATTTCAAACGTTATCAATCATAAATAGAGTTTATTAAAGTAGGTTCACTCAACATGAGAATAGATATTCTTGTCGAAGGATTGAAAAAAGATACTTTTTTTACTTGAGTAATATTTGGCTTATACGCCATTTACCTTATCATATTTACCATGATTTTCTGAACTCATGGCAAAACCAAGACCAATAAAAACAACCACTACTCCCATAAGAAAATTAAGCTTTATCTCTTCACCTAAGAATAAATACCCTAAAATGATTGCTGTTATTGGATTTAATGTAACAAATATAGTCGCAAATGTTGCTGTACTCTTAGTCAAGACCCAATTTAAAAGAAAAAATGCGAGTCCCCCAGCAACCACACCCAAATAAATCATTAAGCCTATTCCTGTAGATGTCAATGCAGCTAGTTTATCATCGATCCCATTTACGATGCTAAATGGCAATAGGCACACACATCCTGCCAACATTGCTAATGGTGTCATAGTAGAAGCGGGTACTTCTTGTAAAATTTGCCGCGCCAAAGTGACATAGATTCCACCAATAATTGCAGTAAACAACATGATAATTTCACCTTTGAATAAGACTCCATTGTCTGAAATCATCATTAATTTATCTGATAGTGCAATACTAAGCCCGAGTAAAGTAAGTCCTATTGCAATTAAAGAATTTCTATTAATATTTTCATGGCCAATAGCTCTACTGATCAACATTGCCCAGATCGGCATCGTTGCTAACACAAGGGAGCCTCGAGCCGCATTAGTATAAACAAATCCCCATGAAAACATAAAAGGAAATAACGCAAAAAATAAAGAACCAAGGCCAGCAATCTTAAGTAATAGAATTTTAGTTAATACTGATATGCGAAACAGAAAAAATAGCGGTAAGATAGAAACTCCCCCCAAGAAGTAGCGCATAAAAGCAATATCGACCGGGTCTAAGACTGTCACCAGGTGGCGTGTGGTAACAGATGCTGTTCCTGTAAGTATATGACAAAAAATTATCGCTAGAGTTGATTTCCATACACTCATAAATTAATTTTAATATAGTTAACAATAAATTGAATATTTGCATGACTATATTATGATTGCCATACTATTAATTATTTAAATAATATTAATTGTTATTTGCCATTAATTCCAAAAATACGCTGATATTTAAACTTACTCTATTTCTTACATAAGAATATCGACTTATCCTAATAAATTTAATATGGAGCTCATTATATGGATAACGCACTAATTATTGGTGCATCGGGAGGTATTGGCATCAAAATGACACAACTCCTACTGAAAAAAGGTATAAATGTCATTGCTAGCGTCAGAGAACAGTGTCTAAATAAATTTGAATGCCTAGATACACTAAAATCGAACTATAAATCACAATTAATACCCATTTCTATGGATGTTAGTTCCCAAAAAAGTGTTGAAAAAGCGTTTTCTTTAATCTCTGAGCATACAAATAAGTTACATTTGATTATCAATTGCACCGGGCTGTTACATAATGATGAAGGTCTTCACCCTGAAAAACGTCTGGAAGATGTAAACACAGATAATTTAGTTCAATCTTTCACAGTCAACTCAATTGGCCCTCTTCTTATTGCCCGTTATGCACTACCACTACTACGACATGAAGAACGGAGCATACTATCAAATATATCTGCCCGTGTAGGCAGCATTTCGGACAACCGTGCTGGTGGATGGTATGCCTATCGAGCAGCAAAGGCTGCACAAAACATGATCACTAAGACTCTAGCAATTGAATTAAATAGACGTTCACCGCACACTATATGCATAGGTCTACATCCTGGCACAGTGAATACTAAATTATCGAAACCCTTTCAGAGAAACTTGAAACTGGGGCAACTGACAACGGCAGAGCAGTCAGTAAACTATTTATATAAGGTCATTACTGGGTTAGAAAAGAAAGATAGCGGTAAAATATTTGCTTGGGACGGTAGTGAAATATCGCCTTAATTAAAAAATATAATTAGATTTACCTCTCTAGACTAAACATCTATATAACAAACAGCATTTAAAGCAATGAAGATGAAGATAGTAACCATGATAGTCAACTTCAAGCGCATTAGCATGTACCATTTTGGTAACAATGTATTTAATACTGAATGCCTCTCATAGATAAATAATAACGGATACATTATGCAAAGTATCAACAATGCAAAAGGTATAGGGGAGATTAGCGCAAACCACCCAATCAAACTCGGCAGGACACTTATCGATAGTAATAAGCCTTGTCTTTGTATCGACTTACTCTCCAGCAAGAAGCCCCAATGAACAGCTCCAATAAAGCCTATTATAACTGCACCATAAGAAGTGAACATCCTTATTGAATATGAATTTAACTCTTTACTTCCGAAAAAAAAAATCAGTAATGTAAAAACAAATGGCAACAATCCAGCATAACTTAAAAAATAGACTATACTTTTAGTTTTATTTATCATTCCATTGTTCATATAAAATTAACTTTAAATAAACTATTCTATTTCAATAATCTCAACTGCATTTCCAAACGGGTCTTTAATATAAACAGATGCCGTCCCATCTCGATGTCTTGTTAAGTGACCAAATGCACTAGCATTTTTACTTTCTATCGCAAAATGTGGTGGATGCTGATCTATCATTACGAGGGCAAGCGAGATGTTATCAAATTTGATTAATGCCCATGTTTCATCCTCATAATCAAGATTGGCATCAAACTTTTCGACATACCATTTTATCGCTTTTTTGATATTTTTCACCTGTATGGCAATATGGTGTATTTTATCCATAAAAAGTCCTTTCTATTAAATAGATCGTTATGATTTTATAGTGTATGCGTTAACTAAGCATGCACCATAAAACAAAAATCGTTCTAGACAAGACTTTTTAATACCAATTTGACTCAAAATTATTTATTTAAACTCAAACATATATGAAACGTATCGCTATTATTGGTGCAGGAATGACGGGCCTCACCGTTGGAATTCAGCTTAACGACTTCACAACAGTCGAATTATTTGAAAAATCGCGTGGAGTGAGCGGTAGAATGTCGACGCGTTATGTCAAGTCTTATCAATTTGATCATGGTACTCAAGATTTTACTATTCGCGACCAAGCTTTTAAAAAGTTTTTAGGACCCTACATAAAAACGGGAATCTTGAAAGAATGGAAACCAAAACTAATGCTATTAGAAAAAGGTCAATTAGCTAAAACCAAAGATTGGTCTGAAAAACACTATGTCGCTTCTCCAAAGATGAATGAACTATGTCTTGCTATGGCAAAAGAAATCAATGTCCAGTTGAACATAGAAATAATCAGAATAAAAAAAGGAGAGCAAGGCTGGTTGTTATATACAAAAGATGAAAATGAGTTCGGGCCATACGATTGGGTCATTAACACAACACCTGCACCCCAAGCAGAAAAACTCATGCCTCACTCATTTACGGGCCACCAGTATTTTAAAAAATGTAAAATGCTTGGCTGTTACACTTTAATGTTAGCTCTTGTTGTCCCATGGAAATGGGAAGCGGCAATAGTGAAAAATTCGCTTATCTCATGGATAACATTAAATTCTAATAAACCTAATCGCGGCAATGAAGAAACACTAATTGTTCAAACCAATAATGAATGGTCCGAGAATCATATAAATGAAGCAACATCAAATATACAAAACATTATTCTCGAGGAGCTGAACAGCTTGTTGTCTTATGATTTTTCAGATAGCCAATATTTAACAACACATCGTTGGCGATATTCGAGTACTAAACAGCCAGTAGGTGTAGATTATCATCTTGATCATGAATTACGACTTGGTGCGTGTGGTGATTGGTTTATTAAAGGTCGCATAGAAGCTGCCTTTATAAGTGGATATAAACTTGCAGATAGTATGAAAAAGAATCTATGTTGAAATAAGATCTATATGTCATGACATTATATGCTAGAGTGCGCGCACCTGAACAATGTACCAATGTTTAGAGCGTCATCAATAGTTGTTAGTTCATCTCGATGCATTGGCGATAGTTTTCGCAACGCATTCTAGAGTTTAACTATCCCCTCCCTTTGAGAGCCAATTACTGCATGCCGCATATATGGCAAAGCTATCTATCGCCTCTAAGCTGTGTGTGTTTAAACGTACGCAAATTTTATAGCTTGTTTAACTTCGCCAGATTTACACATTATTTAGCTTGCCTCTGTATTCAAGTGAGTAAAATGAGAAATGATATCGAAGGATATTTAGGAATATTTAATGACATTTGAAAAACTCGGATTATCCGAAGAATTATTACGTTCCGTGAGCGAAGCAGCTTACACTAGTCCTACTCCTATCCAAGCACAAGCCATTCCTGCTATCTTACAAGGTAAAGATGTAATGGCTGCTGCTCAAACCGGTACTGGGAAAACAGCCGGATTCACTTTGCCACTATTACAACTGCTTAATGAGAAACCACCAGTAAAGAATAATCGAGCACGTGCGTTAGTATTAACTCCAACTCGAGAACTAGCCGCTCAAGTACAGGAGAGTGTGTTTACTTATGGCAAATATATGAATCTACGCTCTACTGTTGTTTTTGGTGGGGTAAAAATAAACCCACAAATGATGAAGCTGAGACGTGGCGTTGATATATTAGTTGCCACACCAGGTCGCTTACTTGATCTATTTCAACAGCGCGCTATTAATTTCAATGATATCGAAGTACTAGTATTAGACGAAGCCGACCGTATGTTGGACATGGGTTTTATACATGACATCAGAAAAATAATGGCACTTCTACCAAAGAAACGACAAACACTGATGTTCTCTGCTACTTTTTCACAAGAAATCAGGCAATTAGCTAAAGGTATAATTAGTAACCCTATTGAAATCGATGTTGCACCACGTAACTCAGCCGTTGAGACTATCTCACAAATAATTTACCCCGTAGATAAATCACGTAAAGCTGACCTACTTAGCCATCTAATTATTAAAGAAAAGTGGTACCAAGTATTAGTGTTCAGCAGAACCAAACATGGTGCTGATAAATTAATGAAACGCTTATCACGTGATAACATACATGCTGCTGCAATTCATGGTAACAAAAGCCAATCTCAACGAACCAAAGCATTAGACAATTTTAAAAAGAACAAAATTCAGATATTAGTTGCAACTGATATTGCCGCAAGAGGTATCGATATTGATCATCTTTCACATGTCGTCAATTTTGATTTGCCAAATGTGCCTGAAGACTATGTTCATCGAATAGGTCGAACAGGCCGTGCCGGCGAAAGCGGACAAGCTATATCATTAGTTAGTGCCGATGAAGCTAAGCAACTACATGATATCGAACGCCTGATTAAGCGTAAAATCAACCGCAAAGAAATAGAAACTTTCGAACCACAGCATAATCTCCCGGAATCTCTTTCTAGTAAATATTCACGTAATAAACAAGTAACTAAGACGACTAATAATAAAACCAAACGATATAAAGCTAAACATAATGGTTCAAGTGAAAAAAAATCATATAACCGTTATAGTAAACCTCAAAATTCAGTTAACAGTAATAATGGTAACCGACAAAGACGACCAGCCTCGACGGCAACCCCAGCAATTTAATTTTAATTGTATTATTGAATCTTATTGCGAATACTTAAAACACAAGGTTATCATTATTTTTTTAAGAAAAATTGTTCCTAAAATAGAGACTACAAAAATAAAAGAGGTGAATGAAAATGGAAGCTATAGTTCATAAACAAAAAACAGCTGGTGATGGTCGTATATTATTTCCAACATTACATTGTTGGAATCCAGATACAGAAATCATTACGATAGCAGCTCAAGTCAGTGGTAAACGAGTTTCATGTCGAATTGCTTATACTGACATAAAAACAAAGTTCTCTGAAATATTCGATACACCATTAGATTCGGTAATAAAATATAGAACTGAAATTGAAGCTGCCGCTAGAAGCCTGATTGAAAATAAAAAATATGAAAAAGATGGGTCCATTAAAATAAACTATGCCGATCTTTAAATTAATTTTCGTAATTATTAACTCGACTAATCTACCTAAGTAAGAGTAAGGGAGTCTTGGTGCTAAGTAACATTCTTGCAGTAAAACTTCCTAATATAAAATCGTGTAATCGAGTGTGATTAAATGCACCCATTATAGTCAAGTCAATATTATTTTTAATTTGATAGTCACATAACTCATTTTCAGTATTACCCTGCAAACTGGCACTGGTAATATTAGCCCACTCTGCAGATTCAAGTTTTTTGATTGTGTTCTCGATTAAACTATTGGCAATATTTTGTTTATTGACACAAACTAAGTGACAATTTAATCCGACATATAATGGGCTATTAGCTATCATGTCAATATGTTTATCACTATCCTCACTTCCATCATAAGCAATCATGATTTGTTGCGGAATTTTGAAGTTGTCATAAGTAACTAGAATATGTCCATGTAAAGAACGGATCATCGATTCCAACTTTGCACCAATTTTATTAGTTTGGTCTTCGTGTATTTTTCCTCTCGCACCTATCACCAAAATACGTAACTCTTCTTTAAGCTCGACCAAAGTTTCAACCAAACTGCCATGCTGCAAACATAAGATTGAGTCATTATACCCATTCTCAATAACACGCTCATTTGCCACTTGTAAAATAGACTTCCCTTCTTTTAAACGTAACTTACTGCGCGTATGTTCATTGCTGGTGATTTCTTCAAGCAAATTATCACGACTATCCACACCCAAATTTCCGGACAAATCAACTTCCTTCGCAATTTCTTGATGGTGATCGATTGTATACATAAGCTTTAATGGCCCATCAACACGTTGTGCTAACCATACTGCATGATCACAAACTGATTCAGAAAGTTTAGATCCATCGATACAGGCCAAAATCAATTTTTTATTATTAGTCATTAGTGGCTGCCCATAATTTTTTTAATTTCTTCCGGTTTATCATAAATGCCAAAACGATCAATGATCGTCGAACTGGCTTCATTAAGTCCGATTAATTCTACTTCTGCACCTTGGCGTCGCAGTTTAATTACCGCTTTATCCAGTGAAGATACTGATGTGATATCCCAAAAATGTGCACGATTTAGATCAATTACAATCTTTTCTACTGCCTCTTTAAAATCAAAGGCGGCGATAAATTTGTCAGCTGAACTAAAAAAAACCTGACCGACGATATGATAAGTTCGTGTATCCCTACCCTCATCATATTCAGACTCAACATACATTAAATGGCTAATCTTATTTGCAAAAAATAATGATGCCAAAAGTACACCAACAAAGACACCCAAAGCCAAATTATGTGTCCAGACAACAACTAATATTGTCATTATCATAACGATATTAGAAGAAGGCGGGTGCGCTTTTAAATCGGCAAAAGAAGCCCAATTAAAAGTACCTATTGATACCATAATCATCACCGCTACCAATGCGGCCATGGGTATCTGACTAATCCACTCATCGAGAAAAACCACCATGATCAATAATAAAATGCCGGCTAGCAAAGTGGATAGACGCCCGCGCCCACCTGATTTTATATTTATGACAGACTGCCCAATCATTGCGCAGCCAGCCATACCACCCATGAGACCTGAACCAATATTAGCGATGCCTTGACCTTTACATTCTCGGTTTTTGTCGCTATCAGTATCAGTTAAATCATCAACAATCGTCGCCGTCATTAATGATTCCAGTAAACCTACTATAGCCAACGGAACCGCATAGGGAAAAATAATTTTTAATGTATCCATAGTTAAAGGCACATCTGGCCATAGAAAAACAGGCAATTTATCTGGTAATTCGCCCATATCACCTACAGTTCGAATATCCAGTTTCGTTATTAATGTGATAGCCGTTAAAATAATGATACAGACTAGCGGTGAAGGAATCGATTTTCCAATTATGGGAATAAGCGGGAATAAATAAATAATCCCCAAACCGCTTAGAGTCATTACATAAACATGCCAGGTAACATTTGTTAATTCGGGTAATTGAGCCATAAAGATCAGTATTGCCAAAGCATTTACAAAACCGGTAACAACCGAACGTGAGACAAAACGCATCAGACTACCCAACTTGAGGTAACCAGCAGTAATTTGAATAGCTCCTGTTAACAGAGTTGTTGCTAACAGGTATTCTAGTCCATGTTCTTTTACCAAAGTAACCATTAATAACGCCATAGCACCTGTTGCAGCACTGATCATACCAGCACGCCCACCAACAATAGCCGTCGTCACAGCAATACAGAAAGAGGCGTAGAGACCCACTTTAGGATCAACACCCGCAATAACAGAGAAGGCAATCGCTTCGGGAATCAACGCAAGCGCGACAACCAACCCAGCCAGAATATCAGCGCGAGTATTTCCTAACCAATCTTGTTTCTTTGAGAGTAAAAGCATCTAAATCCTATAACCGATAAGCAACAAAAAGCCATAAACCCTCTGTTTGATTAAAATTAAAGATCGTTGGTGTATATTAATGCGCTAATTCATAAACTCCAATCTATCCTAGGGTCTGCTAATAAATCTATTGCCTCAGTCACATATACAGAGAGGGAAAATAGCCCGAAGACGGTTGACGACATGGGTCATTATAGTGTCTGTTTCGAATCAAGCTAGCAGGTAAACAATATATTCTTTATTTTTCATCAATTAATATTGTTATAGGACTTGTTTTTATTAATGCTATCATGCGCCACACTTTTTGAAGCCAATACAGAGCCAGTGACAACAGCAAACTTTTCATCACTACCCTTGAGAACTGAAGAATTGGCAAATATCCAATCATTGGGATATCTCACAATGACACCAATCCAGGCTCAAAGTCTACCGACTATTCTGGAAGGCAAAGACTTGTTGGCACAGGCTAAAACCGGTAGTGGCAAAACTGCGGCATTTGCTATCGGTCTCCTCCACAAACTTGAAATCACGACTTATAAAGTACAAGCAATGATACTTTGTCCGACACGTGAGCTCGCCGACCAAGTCACTAATGAGATAAGACGGCTTGCACGTTCAATTTCAAATACTAAAATAGTCACTTTATGTGGAGGTAAATCAATGGCTCCACAACTCGCTTCGATGGAACATCAACCGCATATTATTGTTGGTACACCGGGACGAATATTGAAACATATGGATAAAGGTTCATTAAAACTCAATGATCTGAAAATACTGGTGTTAGATGAGGCTGATCGCATGTTAGATATGGGTTTTCATGAGGAGATTATGCGCGTTATAAAAATGGTTCCTCATAAAAGACAAACTCTTTTATTTTCTGCAACCTATCCAAATGAAATAAAAAAAATCAGTAACGCAATTCAAATAAACCCGATTGATGTTCGTATTGAAAGTCTGCATGACGATAAAAAAATTAGACAGATTTTTTATGAAATAATTCCAGGCGAAAGAACAAAGACATTAATAACTTTGTTACGGCATTATCAACCAGAATCAAGTTTAGTATTTTGTAATACTAAACAACAATGTCAAGATCTCGCTAGTGAATTACGGCAACAGGACTTTCATGCGCTAGCTTTACATGGTGACCTTGAACAACGTGACCGCGATCAAGTATTGGTACAGTTTTCTAATAAAAGCTGTTCAATTTTAATCGCAACTGATGTTGCCGCACGTGGTCTAGACATTAAAGAACTACATGCTGTGATTAATTTCGAGCTATCTCCCGACCCCGAGATTCATATTCACCGTATTGGTCGAACGGGTCGCGCTGATAAAGAAGGGATGGCGTTAAGTATTTTTATAAGATCTGAAAAATTTAGAGTTGAGGCAATAGAAAAATATAAAAAAAGTCCGGTAAAAATTAATAAGTTAGCCTCTCTTAGTATTAAAAAAAACATCAAGTTCTATCCAAAAATGGTGACACTATGCATCAATGCCGGTCGTAAAGATAAGATGCGTGCGGGTGATATTCTCGGAGCCTTAACAGGCAACACTGAGCTTACAGGTGATCAAATTGGAAAAATTGATATCTTTGACAAGCTAGCTTATGTCGCTGTAGAACATGCAATTTCAAGAAAAGCTTTGGAAGTACTTTCAGAAGGAAAAATAAAAGGGCGTATGTTTAAAATTCGTAGATTGCGTTGATTAATTTGATTGGATTTCTAGCAGATCATAGCTAAACAAAGTAATAGCAGCATAGCAAACTAAGCATCTTATGAATCTGCATTAGATTGTATTATCTCATATACTCTAAAATTACTTCGATGGATGCCGTCCGGTTTACGCCAAATTTTTTCCCCGAGTTTCAAAGATTGGCCACAGAATATAACTCGATAAGAGAGAGCAAATTAACAGGCGAAACACGATGCAGCAGGGCTCAGAATAAAGCCGTAAAGACTAAGGCATCTGCAGGCTTCAAAAAGAACAGCATGGTAATTGTCGATTTCGCATAGTTTAACTCGACGTATCAACATGAAACACCTATAGTACGCCACCATTTAAATAGCTCATTCAACAGTACTTAGGAAATTCCATTGATCTCAACAGCAAACATCACCATGCAGTTTGGCGCGAAGCCATTATTTGAAAATATTTCAGTTAAATTCAGCGATAGTAACCGCTATGGTCTGATTGGAGCCAATGGTTGTGGTAAATCGACCTTCATGAAGATCCTTGATGGCAATCTTGCACCAACATCAGGTAATATCTCCATTGGACCAACAGATCGTATAGGCAGATTACATCAAGACCAATTCGCCTTTGAAGATTACGGTGTTATCGACACAGTCATTATGGGTCACACAGAATTGTGGGAAGTGAAAGAAGAGCGTGATCGAATTTATTCCTTATCTGAAATGACTGAAGAAGATGGTATGAAAGTTGCCGAACTTGAAATCAGATTCGGCGAAATGGATGGTTATAGCGCAGAAAGCCGAGCTGGTGAATTACTCATCAGTGCAGGTATAGAACTAGAATTACATGACGGTCGAATGAGTGAAGTGGCACCAGGTTGGAAACTACGTGTCCTATTAGCTCAGGCCCTGTTTTCAGATCCTGACATCCTTTTACTTGATGAACCAACTAATAACCTCGACATAAATACTATTCGCTGGTTAGAGACCGTACTAAATAATCGCAAAAGCACCATGGTCATCATTTCTCATGATAGACATTTCCTAAATGCCGTATGTACACACATTGCTGATATTGATTACGGCGAATTACGTGTTTACCCTGGCAACTACGATAACTTCATGATTGCATCGACACAGGCACGCGAACGTTTACATTCTGAGAATGCAAAAAAATCAACACAAATAACAGAATTGCAACAATTTGTGAGTCGCTTTTCGGCTAATGCATCAAAGGCTAAACAAGCAACTTCTCGCGCTAAGCAGCTCGAAAAAATTAAACTGGATGAGGTTAAACCTTCTAGTCGCGTCAGTCCCTTCATTCGTTTTAATCAAATAAAAAAATTACATCGCCTTGCATTAACCATCGAAAACTTGGGGCATAGTTATGATGATGAAATATTATTCAGCAAGGGTAATATTATTCTTGAAGCAGGTGCACGTCTAGCCGTTATCGGTGAGAATGGCGCAGGAAAATCAACCCTATTAAGCTGTCTTATGAATGAAATCACACAAAGTATTGGCACTATAAAATGGGCCGAGAATGCAACTCAGTCATACTGTCCACAGGATACAGCTGCCATCTTTACCTCTGACGTAAACCTGTTTGATTGGATGAGTCGATGGCGTCAACCTAAGCATGATGATCAAGCTATTCGCGCAACATTGGGACGTCTCTTGTTTTCAACAGATGACTTTAACAAAAAAGTTGATGTATGTTCCGGTGGTGAAAAAAATCGTTTATTGTTTGGTAAATTGATGCTGCAAGAAACAAATGTCTTAATAATGGATGAACCTACAAATCATCTGGATATGGAAGCGATCGAAGCTTTAAACCTAGCACTGGAATATTACGAGGGAACATTAATTTTTGTTAGTCACGATCGTCAGTTTGTTTCTTCATTGGCAACTCGAATCATAGAAATAAAAGACAATAAATTGATCGACTTTCAAGGTTCCTATGACGAATATTTAATAAGTCAGCAGAATGATACAAAGACAATAGTTAACTCCAGATAATCAAATGTCGATTATTTTTGAGGAATTAGATTTTCAAACAACGCCTCTTGGGGATATCAGCCTTAGACGTCGATCAGAACCCCGGTTCAACAACATGATTCTTTATGAAATAAAGCTTGGAGACGAGTTTCTCATGTCAAGCCTATTTACCGAATCCGAAACCCAACTTTCAAAATTAGTCCTAACTGCACTTAAAGAAAAATATTCTGATGGATTAGATATTATTATTGGTGGTTTAGGTCTGGGTTATACTGCAGTTGCCACATTAAAAGATCATACAGTCAAATCATTACAGATTATTGAAGTCATGAAACCAGTGATTGATTGGCACAAGCGTGGCATTGTCCCACTTGGCAATGAGTTAACAGCTGACTCACGTTGCGTGATGGTTCATGATGATTTCTTTGCTCTTGCTTCTGCTGATTGTAATAGTTTTGATAAAGAAAAATCAGGAAATTTAGTGCATGCCGTGTTACTTGACATTGACCATTCACCGCGACATTGGCTAAATGAAGAAAATAGTTTATTTTATACCACTCCCTCATTAAAAAACTTATCTAAAAAAATATTACCAGGCGGTATCTTTGGTGTCTGGTCAAACGACACACCAGATCATGATTTCATAGATCTATTAGAATCAGTATTTCGATCAGCTGAGTCACATATCGTTAATTTCCATAACCCATACACAGGAGGAAAGTCATCTTGCACTGTCTACATAGCACAGAAAGAATATTGATATTGTAATACCTGAGCTATGAGCTTCGATTACTATCCGATTAGACATACTAATTATAATCATTCTGAGTTGTACACATAAATATCTTTCGAAAGATGCAGTTTATTCCCATTATTATAAAAAAGTTTACCTCTTCAGTACGACACATGCCGATTGATGAAAATAGCACCATCACACTTAATCATGGTTTTGATTCCTTACAGTTGATATTTTTTTCACCAACTGTCCTATAGAATTTGGTGGGGAGGAATCAGCGATACCACTTCAGACTGTAATATCTAACATTGCGTGAATTATACCAGAAAATCTATTTTCGATTTCAGAATTAGTTTCCACGGAAAGGTCTTCCATTATCTCACCGATTACTAATTTCAATAGCTCTGCGGGCAAGATATTTTTTAATCTTGTTAGCACATCTGCCGGTGCTGCAATTGCAAGATAGTCAAACATACCCAACTTATGATGTTCTGTTAAAAAATTTGCCTGGCACTGAACATTATTTATTTTACTCGATATAGCTAAATCACCAACACCGTTCAATGGTTTACCATTAACCATCAAATAACAAAGGTCCGCATAAGCTGGCATATCATCGGCATTTAAGATGGTAAGTGCCTTTCCTTCACCTTTGTTTATCAAAATTTTGATGTATCTACCATCGCTCAGCACGACCCATGTTTGAACATTAATCATAATATTATTTTCTATTAACAGTTAATTTTAATAAATATGGCAGATAAAATAATTCACTGACCATTTCTATTTTATAGACAGTTGCAGAACACTATTAGTGTTTAATAAAAATTTTAATTTATTCATTAAAGCACTAGACCGATTATAGATACACTTTGAAACAGTATTAAGCAACGTTTAATTCTGTCATTTGAAGTATATCTGAGTATTGATGAAAAATTAAAATGTCGACTACTGTTTACGCCAAATGACACCACAATCTTCTTCAGCGGCTCTAGTCAGCATTTTAATTAAAGGAAATGCACGATTCACAATGCTAACCTTTGACACATCTTCAATATTTGCTCCAACACCGATTTCAACAGTCTTCTGATTATTCGATAATTCAACTGCAGCCTTAAGTCGCGCCAGTGCCGCAGCGACATCTTTTGCCGCGATAGCACTCGGTATCGTACCACTGTGACCCATCATTTTAAGCATCTGTTCTGCAACATCACTAAACATGATTATATTGCCAGTCGCATTGGATGAGAAAATTATAGCCATGATTGCCTATCTTAAGACACATTAAACAGTCACTATATTATAGCAACAATATTTCTGATAATCTCAAACAAAATAGATGAAGATAAGCTTCATTTCCATAAATACTTATTACATATATGAAAAGCAGACTATATGTTAAACATCCATAGATGTTTTTGATGCAGAAAAACTGTTTGTTAATATAAAATTAAATGTAACATCTAAATTTTTTTAAAAAAAACTAGAGAATATGCATAGTGAAATTTTTCATTCTGAAATTCTTTCCCAATAATCATAATGAAAATATCTAGACCAAAAATAAAAAATATAACTCAACTAAGTCCTCACTTAGAACTGTGAGTTAAGCTTGCTTTTTCACATTTTTATCTCATATCAATGGCGAATATTTTTCGATAACTGCAAGTAGTTATCGACTATAAATCCATCAATATAGAGAATAAAGTTAAAGCAAGCACTATAATGATTTTCACTTACCAAATCAGATCTTCTGGTATTTTATAATCTGTATAAGCATCTTTTTCTTCAGCTACTAATTCAAGATCATAGTCATTATTGATAATATAATTTGCGTCAAGTTGTTTGATTCTCTCTGCTACCGATTTGGGCACCAGTTCATAATTTTCACCTGATTTAACTATGATTAATTTTCTGGAAACAAGTTGTTTATGTATTTCATCTGAAACGTATAACTGTCTAATGACATTAACATCCGCAAAGTTATAAACAAGCACACCGTCTCGTTCCCCAATGCGATTAGTTTTGATTAACTGAATGATCTGTTCAACAATCGCCTTAGTTTCTATTTCCTCTTTTTTTTTCATATTAATTTGTTGATCACGTTCGACTTTTCTTGCATCCGCATCCTTAACCATGATTTTAGTTTCGTCTAATTGCATAATCGAACCTTTTTTTATCTTCTGCTTTTTATTTTCATATTGAGCATGCTTGACTTTGTGTACCTTTTCCTTATGAACAAGCCCTGCGTTTTTTAACTGATCAATTAATGAATTACTCATGGGACAAACTCCGAAGACTAAAATATTTAAAAAGAGAATAATTACTTGCCAAATAAACCTAAATTATTATCAACAAGAAAATTTTTATAAAAAAATAAACGTACTGCCTTGGACTATAGAACATCATATTATCTGTCATTATCTAAAGAATGAAGACTTCTAATTTATTAAGAAGAAGTTCATCGTTCAAGACACTCCTAAAATGTGATGACCATAATTATTTCACGGAATAGTTTTGAGAAAAATACCTGAAGATCGATTTAATCGTATAATGAGACGAACATCTCAATGTCTAGAAAATATAATTTCTATTTCATTTGAGGCATTGAGAGTATAAGCGTTAGGTGTTTATTTTAAAATCATTATCAACGTTAAAAAAAATAAACACAGTATTAATGAGTGTATTTAAAATAGCAACTCCCGCTAGCATTGATGTGCCTTTACCCCACTCAGCAATAAGCACACTGACAAGCAACAACAAAAACATAGCATTCAAAATGATGATACCGACTTTCATACAATAGGCTCCTTAAGATCAATTAGATTTAACATACTAAATATTAGTCGGATAACTGAATAAAAATTTTATTCTAAAAGACTTCAGAAGAAGATAATTACCGACATTGCACTTCAATCGAAGAGACAAGTATAGTCCCTTAGCTACTTAATATGGAAAAATTCTGTAAATTTAGAATATGTTGTTCATCTTATTGACATTATAATCAAACAATAATTACAACTAGTAAAACTTCAAAAAACAAGAGGCATCATATTCATAAAGAGATTAACATCATGCTTTGATAAAAAATAATTTACAATCAGTAGTATTTTTTAAATGCGAAAAGCATCTGTTATTGAGCATCTGATGCAGTAATTCTAAAATCGCTGATTAATCAATACGGCTATCTTTCAACATGTCATTTTACCAAGACTGAAGTTCAGCAAGTCGTTTGTATATACCACCCTTTTGCATCAATTCCTGGTGCTGACCAATATCAACAATCTTTCCTTCGTCCATCACAACGATGCGGTCAGCTTTGATAACTGTTGATAGGCGATGAGCTATCACCAGCATCGTATGATCTTGCATAAGCTGATTAAGTGCAGCTTGTACTAGTTTTTCACTTTCAGAATCAAGCGCGCTAGTAGCTTCATCCAATAAAATGATAGGTGAATTCTTTAATATCGCACGGGCAATAGCAATGCGTTGTTGTTGACCACCTGATAAACGAACGCCTTTTTCACCCAGAAAACTTTGATAGGCTTCAGGTAGTTTTTCAATAAACTCATCGGCATTCGCGGCATGGGCAGCATTAATTACTTCTTCATCTGTCGCCATAAATTTACCATAACGGATGTTTTCCATTGCTGTTGTTGCGAATAAGACTGTGCTTTGTGGTACTAATGAAATACGTTGTCGCACTACTTCTAGATTGGTTTTTTTGATATCCACGCCATCTATCAGAATCTGACCTGATTGGGGATCATAGAAACGTAATAGCAATTGAAACAATGTGCTTTTACCTGCCCCTGAAGGCCCTACTATTGCAATAGTTTCACCTGGTTTTATTTCAAGATTAAATTGCTTCAACGACTCTGTTTTGGGGCGTGATGGGTAATTAAAACAAACATCCTTGATCTGTAGATGCCCTTGTCCTTCTCTGGGTAATACGACGATATTTTGTGGCGATATTATATCAGATTGCATATGAAGTAGTTCCATCAAGCGTTCCATTGCACCTGCAGCACGTTGAATATCATTCCAGACTTCGCCAAGGGAAGTCGTACTTCCGCCAAGAAAGGTGGCATACAATAAAAACTGTCCCAATGTACCAGGGCTCATAGTACCATCAACAACGGCATATGCACCGATCCAGAGCACAATGATCATTGTGCCAAAGGTTGTTAATATGATCGTACCAGATAACAAGGAACTAATTTTTAAGCGCTGTCGTGCTGTTTTAAATGTTTCTTCTACTGACTGACTAAACCGTTCGCCAAAAAAATTTTCTAAAGTAAACGCTTGAACTAAATGGACTGCATATAGCGATTCACTAGCAATGCTACTTGAGTCTGCAATACGATCCTGATTGGCTCGAGAAAGCTTTCTCACTTTACGACCATATAATAGTACAGGCACTACTACTATGGGGATTAGCACTAAAATAATGAGCGTTAGTTGCGGGCTAGTCACGAACAGCATAATCAAACATCCAATGACACTAAATAAACTACGTAGGGCAATCGATATGCCTGCACCAAAAACTGTTTGCACTAGGACGGTATCGGTTGTCAGTCGAGATAAAACTTCACCAGTACGTGTCACTTCAAAAAATGTAGGGCTCATTTTTATGATATGTTTATAAACGCTATAACGTATATCTGCGACTACCCGTTCACCTATCCACATAACTAGGTAATAACGGAGTGATGCAAATATAGCAAAAAAAATGGCAAGAACAAGTAATGCGATAAAATATTTGTTAATAGAATTTACATTGGCGTTTGAGAAACCAAAATCAATGACATAACGAATAGCAACCGGCATAGCTAGCATTGATATTGATGCCAATGTTAAAAAAATAAATGCAATAACCAACCTTAATACATAAGGACATAAGAAAGGTATCGCTAACCGTAGCGGTTTAAGACTAGTTGCCTTAGGACGGTCCATGTTCTTTAGATCTGATCTTGTCATATAGTTATTTAACTAACTGCTCCTTTTCTTTCTTTGTCATTTTTTTAATTATCGCCTCACGTATACTCGCTGATGAACGATCAAGATAAGCTTCTTGGTAGACCAATGATACTGGTCTTCGGGCACGAGTATACGCAGCTGCCAGACGATTACTGTGATTATGTTCGTTTAATCGTCGTCTTAAATCACGGGTTATACCCGTGTAAAGTGAGTTATCAGAACAACGTAAAATATAGACTATCCAGTCCATTCTTAAAAAAATATCTTAATGATAATATTTATCATGTGCTTAGATTTGATATGAAAATACCATGTTTTTCCTGATCAGAAATCGATAAAATGTAGTCTTATTTTTCGTGATTATTTGACAAATATTTCAAGTAATTCATTTAAATAGCGTAGACCTTTTGAGGAAGCTTTCAATTCATCAAACTGCCATTCAATCAGACCAAGCTCTTCAGCTATTAGTAATTCTTTCTCAGAATTTTTTAAAAGCAAACCAGTCCGGTCAGAGAATAGACGAGTCGAGACTCCTTCAATCAATCGAAAAGCATTCATTAAAAACTCAAGCGGTAATTCATCTTGTTTTAATACTCTTGTCTCTGTTATAACCGCATCCGTACCAGCTAAATCAATATAACGTTTGGGTATCTTATGGCGTATATACCTTTCTATCTTCATTTCAGCCACATTTGTAATTTTGCCATGAGCGCCTGCTCCAATACCTAGATAATCACCAAACTCCCAATAATTAAGGTTATGTAATGCTAAATACTTATCTTTAGCATAAGCCGATATCTCATATTTCTTGAATCCCTTTGCCTCAAGAAAAGTCTGTCCCTCTTCTTCCATAGACCAGATATCATCATCGTTAGGTAAAGTCGGTGGCCTTGAATTAAAAATCGTATTAGGCTCTATAGTTAATTGATACCAGGATATATGTTTAGGTGCGTAACTTAATGCTTTACCAAGATCATTCAATGCATCATTAATCGATTGTTCAGGCAATCCAAACATTAAATCAATATTAAAATTTTCAAAGCCAGCTTCTTTTGCTATTTCAATCGCAAGGTGCGCCTGTGATGCATCATGACTACGTCCTAATCTTTTTAATTGTTTGTCATTAAAGCTTTGTACACCAAGAGATAAACGGTTTATTCCTATCTCTCTGAAACAACGAAATTTTTTTGCTTCTGCAGTACTTGGATTTGCCTCCAGTGTTATTTCTATTGCTGGATGTATGTTTAATCTTGCACGTATCGCACTAATTAACTTATCCAATGCTTCTGGTGAAAATAAGCTAGGAGTCCCTCCTCCAATAAAAACTGTATTAACTGTTCGTCCCCAAATTCGGGGTAATTCGTAATCAAGATCTCGTATTAGTGCTTCTATATAAACTTCTTCTTCAAAACCTAAAGGAGAAAACTCATGTGAATTAAAATCACAATAAGGACATTTCTTTACACACCAGGGTAAGTGAATATAGAGCGACAACGGTGGGTTTTCATGAAAAGTTAAAAGCTTCATTTCTTATATCCATGGAATCAATGCTACTCTCATCTATATAAAGGCTAGATTAATATAAACTTTGTGTAATGAACGTTACCAGCTAAATTTTACATTTCGCTGATCTGTTTTATTAAATTCATTAGTGCTTGTCCTCGATGACTTAGTTTATTTTTTATCTCTGGTGATAGTTCAGCTGAAGTACAGTTATCTGTTGGCACATAAAAGATAGGATCATATCCAAAACCATTTTGGCCATGTGGTGTCATTATAACAACACCATCCCAAATTCCCTGAGAGATAAATGGCGTTGGATCTTCTGCATGTCTAAGAAAAACCATTGAACATACGAAACGCGCATTACGATCTTTTTTGTGCAATGGTTTTATATCTTCGATAAGTTTATTACGGTTATCTTCATCACTAGCATCGATACCCGCATAACGTGCGGAATAGATTCCTGGTCGTCCTTTTAAGCCAATGACTTCTATTCCCGAATCATCGGCAATTACTGGATGATTAGTATAACGAGCAGCATTACGTGCCTTAATTATTGCGTTCTCGACAAAAGTTAAGCCGGTCTCTTCTGCTTCAATAACATTAAATTCAGATTGTGGAAGTATATGAAAAACTGTATCCACCAGTAATTCATTTATTTCTTTGACCTTACCCGGATTATTACTCGCGAGCACTATCTTTTTATTTTCCAAAATCACTTTCCTCAATAATTATTGCTTTAAAGTATTACGTTGAAATTCAAACAACTCACCAATCCCTTTTTGAGCAAGTGCCAACATGCTATTTAACTCATCAGGTGTGAATGGATGTCCTTCTGCCGTACCCTGCACTTCTATGAAATGATTTTTATCATTCATCACCACATTCATATCCGTCTCTGCTGTAGAATCTTCAGCATAATCCAGATCCAATACAGGCTCACCATTGTGTATACCCACGGAGACTGAGGCAATCATTGATTTAATCGGATCAGTTTCGAGCAAACCATCTGCTCTAGCTTTATTAACAGCATCGATCAAGGCGACGAAACCACCCGTTATGGATGCAGTACGAGTTCCTCCATCGGCCTGAATAACGTCACAATCAACAACAATAGTATTTTCACCGAGAGCACCCATGTTAACTACACTACGTAGCGACCGGCCTATCATTCGCTGAATCTCCATCGTCCGCCCGCCCTGTTTATTCTGAGAAGCTTCACGTCGCATACGTGAACCTGTTGAGCGCGGTAACATACCATATTCACCAGTTACCCAACCCTGGCCTTTGCCACGTAAAAATCCAGGAACCCCGGAATCAAAACTAGCATTACAAATAACTTTTGTATTTCCAAATTCTATCAATACCGATCCTTCAGCATGACAAGTGAAATTCCTTGTTATTGTGACTGGTCTGAGTTGATCGTTTGAACGTCCGCTTGGGCGCATATTAGTCTCCTATAAAAAAATACTGCATTATAACTACAATTTCTTTCTGCGTATTTCCGATATACTGCTGAAACGTTACTATTAACAAATAATTAAAATGAAAAGGGTAATTTGATGATAAAAAGTATGACCTCGTATGGTAGAGCTGAACATTCTGAGGAATGGGGTGAAGCTTCTTGCGAAATAAGGAGTGTAAATCATCGTTATCTGGAGATGTCGATCCGACTCCCAGAAGAGTTGCGTCTACTTGAGCAAGCTATTCGTGATCTATTATCAAAACAATTAAAACGCGGAAAAATTGATTGCAATATTCGCTATCAACAAAATGAGAACTTCAAGGGGACACTACCTGTAAATGAGGAACTACTGACAAAGGTTTTAGAAACTGCAAAGAAAATAGATACACAATTGACATCATCTGCACCAATCAACTCTCTTGAATTACTTCGCTGGCCAGGTGTTCTCGATAGGGATATTCCCGATCCCGAAGCGATAAGTAAACCATTATTTAAATTAGTCCATCAAACTCTCGTTGCTGTTATTGATACTCGCCAACGCGAAGGTGATAAGATCAGGACGATGATCATGGAACGTAGCAAAGCTGCTAAAAATATAATTGCATGTGTTCGCGAACAAATACCAACTATTCTTGATGGTATTCGTAAAAAATTGACTCTACGTGTACAGGAATTGAGCTCTGAGTTTGAAAATGACCGATTTGAGCAAGAACTATTGTTATTATCACAAAAGATGGATGTGGCAGAAGAAATGGATCGATTAGATGCACATATTGATGAAGTACAACGAGTGCTCGATCAAGATGGTCCTGTCGGCCGACGTCTAGATTTTCTTATGCAAGAAATGAATCGTGAATCGAACACACTAGGATCAAAATCTATACATCTAGACACCACTAATGCATCGGTCAATTTAAAGGTCTTGATCGAACAAATGCGTGAACAAATTCAGAATATAGAATAGTTATATTCTTATGAAAACTAAAAACGGCACATTATTTATTATTGCTGCACCTTCTGGAGCAGGCAAAACATCACTCATAAAATCTCTAACCACAGAAGATAATAATATTGATGTCTCAATTTCATATACTACACGTCAAGCCAGGGCGGATGAAAACGATGGTGAAGAATATCACTTTATAAATAAAAATGAATTCAAAGAGCTTATTAAAAGAGATTACTTTCTTGAATATGCCAAAGTCTTTGGTAATTACTATGGCACCTCAAAAGACTGGGTAGAACAAAAAATGTTTACTGGTAGAAACTTCATCCTTGAAATAGATTGGCAAGGCGCGCTACAAATAAAGTCACAGTTGCGCGATAGCGTTAGTATCTTTGTATTACCACCGAGCTATAAAACGCTCCGGACTAGGTTGATTTCACGTCAAAAGGATGACCTAGAAACAATCGAACAGAGGATGGATGCCGCATGTGAAGAAATTTCTCATTATAGAGACTTTGATTACGTAGTTATAAACGATGACTTTAAGTCCGCCTTGAAAGAAATCAAGGCAATTATTACTACAACCAATTTGGGTGCTTGCCGTCAATCGTCTTTTTATGATGATTTTATCAGTCAAATCGTGGCACAAAAGGATTGAATTCAGTAGAATATACTGAAATATCAAATTGACTATTCTTTTACCCAAAAGAACTTGAAGTCCAATATAAAAAAGAAGAGGAACTAGATGGCTAGATTAACCGTTGAAGACTGCCTAGAAAATGTTGTAAATCGCTACGATCTGGTTTTATTAGCAAGCAAACGAGCGCGTCAGATTGCAATGGGAGCAGATCCTTTGGTTCCTGCTGAGAATGATAAACCTACCGTAATTGCCTTACGTGAAATAGCTGAAAATTTGGTCAATAATGGTAATATTGACACAATCAACAAATTTGAAACAGAAGATGAATTCACTGAATCCGATTTCAATATTCCTTCTGCAAATTAATCTCTGACAATTTTTCAAACAGAAAGGCGCAGCATGCGCCTTTCTGTTATTGTATCGTGCAGTTCCGAACGTAACCCGTACATTTGACTATACATCACTGTTAAATATAACCGTGTATACAATTAACGACCTCAGCAAGCTCATAGGCACCTATCTACAATCAGATCAGGTTTTTAAAGTACAACGCGCCTATTATTTTAGTGCTAAAGCACATGAAGGCCAAAAACGAGTTAGTGGTGAACCCTATATTAACCATCCTCTAGAAGTTGCTCGAATCCTCGGCGAGATGCATATGGATCATCAGACCATCATGGCAGCTATTTTGCATGATGTAATTGAAGATACTCCTACCGCTGGAGCTCAACTAAAACGAAAATTTGGTAAAGGTGTTACTGAAATAGTTAATGGAGTCAGTAAGCTAGATAAGATTAAATTTGAAAGCACTGCTGAAGCTCAGGCAAATAACTTTCGTAAAATGTTAATGGCCATGAGTAATGACATAAGAGTAATTCTCGTTAAACTCGCTGATCGCTTGCATAACATGCGTACTCTTGAAGCTTTAAAACCAGAAAAACGACGCCGTATTGCTCGGGAAACACTTGATATTTATGCGCCTATAGCATTAAGACTTGGTCTTAATTCAATTCGCTTAGAATTAGAAGAACTAGGTTTTACAGCCATGTATCCGATGCGCTATAGAATTCTTGATGAACAAATTTACAAAGCTCGCGGGCATCGTAAAGAAATCATCACTAAAATTCGAACAGCATTGAAACGCCGTATGCGACAGGAAAAACTCCCAGGACAAATCTTAGGTCGAGAAAAACACCTTTATGGAATCTATCTGAAGATGCGGGAACAGCATTTATCCTTCTCTGATATTTTTGATGTTTATGCCTTTCGCTTAATCGTTGATACCGTCGATAACTGCTACCGCACATTGGGTGCCGTACATAATTTATATAAGCCTGTTCCAGGTAAATTTAAAGACTATATAGCCATTCCGAAAACCAATGGATATCAGTCATTACATACTGTTTTGTTTGGCCCTTATGGTGTCCCAATTGAGATCCAAATTCGCTCGAAAGATATGAATAATGTTGCTGAAGTTGGCATTGCTGCACATTGGTTGTATAAGGCTGAAGGTAAATCTAAAAAAAATATTCGGGTCGATAATGATCGAAGTAATGTTCATCGTCGTGCGAGAGAATGGCTACGAAATATTGTTGAGATGAATAAAACGGCTGGTAATCCGGAAGAGTTTTTTGAAAATGTAAAAATAGATTTATTTCCTGATGAGGTTTATGTCTTCACTCCGAAAGGTAAGATCATGGAGATGCCTAGCGGATCAACCGCAGTAGATTTTGCATACGCAATACATAGCGATATCGGAAATCGTTGCGTCGGTGCTAGAATAAACAGAAAGTTAGTGCCTCTTGGAACACAGTTAACTAGTGGAAAAACGGTTGACATAATCACCGCAAAGAGTGGACGACCAAATCCAGCTTGGTTAAATTTTGTGGCGACGGTAAAAGCTCGAACACAAATCAGACATTTTCTAAAAAATCTTCAGAATGATGAAGCTATTGCATTAGGCAAACGCCTATTAAATCGAGAGTTAGAACCGTTCGGCATAACTTACCAAGATATCAGTGAAACTGACATGATTCTTTTGTTATCTGAAAATCATCTGGAAGATGTTGACTCTCTTTTTCAAGAAATAGGGCTAGGTAACAAGATGGCCCCGTTATTTGCCAGACAAGTCGTCGCGATTGAAAAATTAACTTTACTAGAAAATAAATATATCATTTCAGACAAAACTAATCCCTTATCAATAAAGGGTACTGAGGGGCTAGTGATAAGTTTTCCAAAATGTTGCTATCCGATACCAGGCGACCCAATTCATGGTTTTGTTACGTCAGGACGCGGTATTGTTATTCATAGACAAACTTGTAAAAATATTGCTGAGTATAGAAACCATCAAGAAAAATGGATTCAGGTTGAATGGGAAGCTGATATAGAACGTGAGTTTCAAGTTATGATTCGTTTAAACTCTAGTAACCAACGTGGTGTGTTAGCGAATGTAGCCGCAACTATTGCTGATGCAGGTGCAAATATTGAAAAGGTAGAAATGATGGAACGTGATGACCGCTATGCTTATCAAAAATTTACTATCGACGTAAAAGATAGGATTCATTTAGCTAATGTCATAAGAAAAATACGATCGATAAAAAGTGTTTCACAAATTACTCGTGTTTAAAGAAAATATAAAATATTAAGGAGGCAATAATGCAACGAGAAATAATATCTACTAAAAACGCACCGCAAGCGATAGGTACCTATTCACAAGCAGTCAAGGTTGGAAATACAGTCTACCTTTCTGGACAAATCCCCTTGAATCCGGAAACCATGAAGCTTATAGAAGGTGATATGTCAGCACAAATTATACGTGTATTTGATAATTTGGCTGCTATTGCTAATGAAGCTGGTGGCTCATTAGCAGATATCAGCAAATTAAATATATTTCTTACTGACTTAAAACACTTTCCTTTAATTAATGAAATAATGAGTGAATATTTTTTTGAGCCCTATCCTGCACGTGCTGCCATAGGTGTTGCCAGTTTGCCAAAGAATGCATTGGTTGAAATGGATGCAATAATGACTCTCTAGACAAAATAAAAAAGGTACGTTTGTAAACATAAAAAACATATGTCTAAACTTCAAGGCTTTGACAATTCATAAACAGCATTCTCTTTCAGATCCAGTCACCGTGTTACATGGTGTAGGAATTCGCTTGCAAGAAAAACTTGAACGTATCGGTATTAATATTATAGAAGACTTATTATTTCATTTACCATATCGTTATATTGACCGTACGGTACTCACTCCTATTGGGACATTGCGTTTTGGTTATAATGCCTATATTCAGGGGGAGATTGAGCTAACTCAGGTTCGTTATGGGAAACGACGTACATTATTATGTCGAATTAGCGACAGTACCGGTACAATAGCTTTACGTTTCTTCTTTTTTTCAAAGGCACAAGAAAAAGGGTTGCAACGGGGTCTATCTATACGCTGTTATGGTCAGGTTCGTCGTGGTTCAAATTCATTAGAGATGATTCATCCAGAATATCATGTGCTTAGAGATGTACAGGACGATGGTTTGGAAAAAAAATTAACTGCCGTTTATCCTATTACAGAGGGCTTACAACAGACTCGAATGCGTAAATTAAATGAGCAAGCATTGATAACTCTAAATAATGACAAAAAAAATATGGCTGAATTACTGCCTGAAAAATTATTAGCAAAAAAAAAATTACCTACATTGATTGATGCCTTGAACTATGTACATCGTCCACCACCTAATGCAGATACACAAAGTCTGACCGAAGGAACACATCCCGCCCAGCAACGTCTCGCTTTTGAAGAGCTGCTAGCTCAGCAATTGAGTTTACTTGAGTTACGTAATGAATTGCGAACAGAACACTCTCCTGCTTTTAATGTAAGCACGAAGTTTGTTCCGGAATACCTGAAAAGTTTACCCTTCACATTAACAAATGCTCAAGTTCAGGCTCATAAAACTATTGCGTCTGATTTAAATAAAACGGTAGCTATGCTGAGGCTAATGCAAGGTGATGTTGGTTCAGGAAAGACTGTTGTTGCTGCATTAGCCGCATTACAAGCGATCGAAGCAGGTTATCAGGTAGCTATAATGGCACCAACTGAATTACTCGCTAGTCAACACTACAATAACTTTTTGAGTTGGTTAGAGCCCTTAGGTATTAATGTGGTTTTTTTAACTGGAAAATTAAAACAATCAATACGGGATAGTGTTGAAGCACAATTAAAAAAACAAATGCCAGTCATTGTTATTGGAACTCATGTTTTATTTCAAGATTCAACACGTTTTGCAAAACTAGGCTTAATAGTAATTGATGAACAACATCGCTTTGGCGTCCACCAACGACTCGCTTTACTAGAAAAAGGAAAGCAGCATGATAAGTATCCTCATCAATTAATCATGACTGCAACACCTATTCCTAGAACATTAACTATGACAGCATATGCTGACCTTGATCATACTGTCATAGATGAACTTCCACCCAATAGAAAAGCTATAAACACAAGTGTCATTTCAAATAATAGACGTGAAGATATTATAGAAAGAATCAAATATATTACTGCAAAGGGTCGACAGGTTTATTGGGTATGTACCTTAATCGAAGAATCAGAAACACTACAATGTGAAACAGCAATTGAAACTGCAGATAAACTAACTGAAAGATTAACTTTAATAAAAGTTGGATTGATACATGGTCGGATGAAAGCAAATGAAAAAGAGTCAGTAATGCAGGATTTCAAAAAAAATAAAATTGGGCTGCTAGTTGCTACAACAGTTATTGAGGTTGGTGTTGATGTTCCTAATGCTAGTTTAATGATTATTGATAATGCTGAACGTTTTGGCCTGTCTCAACTACATCAATTACGTGGTCGAATTGGCCGTGGTGAAATCAAAAGTGACTGCGTATTAATGTATCAGTCACCATTGGGTGATTTGGCTAAACAACGACTTGAAATTATGCGTACTAGTAGCGATGGTTTTCTTATAGCCGAGAAAGACCTTTTATTAAGAGGACCGGGAGAAGTTTTAGGCACTCGACAGGCAGGTATGCCAGAAATGCGCGTTGCTAACTTGATACGTGACGCTCACTTACTTCCTGAAATTCAAAACACTGCAAAAAAATTACTTATTAATCATCCGGACAAGGTAAAATTATTAATCTATCGTTGGCTAGGAAAAAGCCTCTCTTATAGTAATGTTTAGTAGATAAGGACAATAATAATTGAAACTACATTGGCGAGATGATTTAAGCATTCAAGAAAAACCTGATGATGAAAGGTTGCATAACCTTTTATTTCAGAATGGTTCATTGTCTCGTTCAATTGAAGAACTTTGTAATGGTACGTTTAATATTGAATTACAAAATGAATCTTGGTCTACTCCAATGTTAGAAGAAAATGAGTTGCTCACTTTAATTGATAATGAAATTACATTTATTCGAAAATCTTGGCTAAAATGCGATGATAAGAAACTGGTTTATGCTCGAACAGTAATACCTCGCATCACATATGAAGGAGAAAGTCAGGATTTAATGAAACTTGGTAATAAACCATTAGGTAATATTCTATTCAGCGACAACAAAACTTATCGAACAAATATGCAGTATGCAAAAATACCTTTAGACCATGAACTTCATAAACAAGCAACATTGAACACAAATATAATGACCGAATTATGGGGAAGACAATCTCTTTTTTATATCCATAAAAATTCATTACTTGTTACGGAAGTATTCTTGCCGACAATTTTAGAATGCCGAAAAAGCTAAAATATTTCCTAAATATTATCATCTTATTGTCCTATTACTCATAAGTCGCCTATTCTTAACATTATGTACAAACTGTTAGATTCAATTAAAGATAGTTGGCCATTTATACGCGAAAGATTATATCAATACGCCTTACTTATAAGGCTCAATCGTCCCGTCGGAATTTTCTTGTTGCTATGGCCAACATTATGGGGCTTATGGATCGCCGGTGAGGGTTTTCCAAACATAAATGTTTTTATTGTTTTTATTCTTGGTGTTTTTGTCATGCGTTCTGCTGGTTGTGTCCTCAATGATATTGCAGATAAACGTTTTGACACTTTCGTTCTTCGTACTAGAACAAGGCCATTAGCTGCGGGGAAAATCACTTCTATCGAAGCATTAATAGTCGCTATTAGTTTAATATTCATAGCTTTTCTACTAGTCTTATCAATGAATGCGCTAACGATTCAGCTATCTTTGTTTGCAGTTATCCTCGCTGGAGTATACCCTTTTACAAAGAGGCATACCTATTTGCCTCAATTTTTCCTCGGGCTGACGTTTGGTTGGTCTATTCCCATGGCATTCGCTGCACAAACAAATACTGTTCCAAAAATAGCATGGTTATTACTTGTCGCTAATATTCTCTGGTCGGTTGTCTATGATACGATATATGCAATGGTTGACCGAGAAGAAGATCTAAAAATTGGTGTCAAGTCCACTGCAATATTGTTTGATGATGCAGACCGCATTATTATCGCTATTATTCAGGCACTAGTATTAATAACATTAATTGTTGTTGGAAGGCAGTTGAAACTTGACTATAATTATTTTACTAGTTTGGGTGTTGCAGCCTGTTTCTTTTTGTACCAATTACATTTAATTTGGGATAGAAAACCTAAAGAATGCATGCGTGCTTTTATAAATAACAATTGGGTTGGACTGAGTATTTTTATAGGGATATTTTTAAATTATTTTTAAATATGATTATGACCAAACTTATAAATACAATGATTATTTTTATTTTATTATCCTTAGCTTCTGTTCATGCTGCGAATAATCAAATACTTGTTCAGGAAGAGTGTAAGCGTATTGGTCAAAAATTAGGTAGCGTCGGCATAAATGATTGTCTTGATATAAATCTTAGAGCTACGAACGGACGTACAGTTAAAAATGCACCTATATTAGTAAAAGAGTACCCACCACTTGAAAAAGTATCATCGCTTGGCAAGGTTCTTTTGATTGGTGGGATACATGGAGACGAATACTCATCTGTAAGTATTGTTTTTAAATGGATGAAAATATTGAGTGATCATCATTCCGGATTATTTCACTGGAATATTATCCCCGTATTGAACCCGGACGGTTTATTACGAAAAAAATCACAACGTATGAATGAAAATGATGTCGATCTAAATCGTAACTTCCCAGTGGAGAGGTGGGATGATGCTGCGCTTAAATACTGGATTGAGAAGGCACATAAGAATCCAAGGCGTTATCCTGGCAAAAAACCATTAAGTGAATCTGAATCAAGTTGGTTGGTTAGATATATAAATGAATTTAAACCAGATGTTATCGTTGCAGTACACGCACCTCATGGGATCGTTGATTATGACGGGCCACGTAATGCTCCTCATAAACTAGGCCGCCTTTATCTCAATTTATTAGGGACATACCCTGGCTCTTTAGGTAATTATGCTGGTATTCAAAGAGAAATACCCGTTGTAACTATCGAGCTTCCTTATGCCGGCATCATGCCAACGGATAAAGAAATAAATAGTATTTGGCGTGATATGGTGAAGTGGTTAACTGAAAATATTACCGAAAAAGCCTACTTTGAATCACTTGACAATAATTAAGATACAACTCCTTCATAAATTATTCGCCACCGCCCATCATCTTCCATACGCCAATATTGTTGTTTAGTAAACTTTCTACGAAAATTATCACTGGCATAATCCTGAACAAATGTAACTACCATTAGTTGGTATTCACCTGGATAAAGAAATATACTTTTATCAGTTATATTAACTTTAATGAATTTTTTCGACGGATTAACCCTACGTTTATATTCAATCCATGAATTGTAATCTTTACCCAATCCTGAATATCTCTTTGAGTAATGACGAAGATATAGATCTACATTCCGACTTTCCCAATCTTTGCGCCATGTCTCAACGAATAATTCATAATTACCACTTCGTTTCGTCCATTCCTGCTTTGTAATCCAATCAATCAAATCAGATATAATAACCGGAGTATTATTTTTCTTTACATAAGGCAATAAAGCGTTCAAGTCTTGGTTACTAACAATGACACAACCATTACTGTCTTCAGGTGGCCGACTATAAATCTTACTAGGTGTCCCATGCAACCAAATACCGTAACCTGTTCGCCCGTGGCGTTGATCCCATACATTAGGATAATCTATAGGAAAAGCACCATCACCATATAGGTCTGGTAGTTCTTCCGGACTTATAAAATCAGTGACAAAATACACTCCAACTGGAGTTTTTTGATCACCCTCGACATATTTACCAGCACCATTTTTACCAATAGTTACATAAAAGTCTTTAATTAACGTTGGTACCCCTTTTTGATTCTTGAACAAAAACAAACGAGAGCTCGAAGCATCTATCACTATCACATGACCTTGATTCCTTGCTAGTTTCACTAATGATGATGGAATCTTCTTTCTATCAACAGGTGATATATAATTACGCCAACGCACCTGCACCTCATCTCGCAAAGCAGTAATGCGTTCAAAAGAAATATTTGCAATATTACCAAAATCAGTAATCGCTTGAGAACGCGCTAGCATCAGGTCAGCATACATTAATTGAGCCGCGTTAAAATCGGGATTAGTCTTAACTAATTGACTTAAATTCTTCAATGCCAGTTCTGTATTATTATCTCTGATGTTTTCTACTGCTTTGAGCAGCAAAGCTTCCGGCTGGACTATTAGTTCTTTATCAAAAGTGTTTTTAGTTAGACTATCGTCAGCACTTACCGAAGTAATGAGACTGCTGACACAGAGAAAAAATAAAATATATTTGTAATTCACATTCATACTAAATAATTTATCGGACTCTCTCCTGAGTTATCAACCATGTATCAGATACTTTCCGCATTAATATTTCTTTTTTAACCTTATCGCTATAAATATCTGAATGGTATGTTTGGGTAAGCGTGATTTCAGCATAGTCCTTTTCATAGGAATCTATCTCTATGTCTGTCAATGTCACCTTAATATAATTTGGTCTGGTTATGCGTCTGCGTCTGTCTTGTTCCCAGTCTTTTCGGCTCATTTTCTTTGGTGGTGTAAACTCCTGTCCATAATATTCCAGATAACTATCTACATCCTGAGCAGTCCAAGCATTAGCCCATTTTTTGATTATTTTTTCTACTATCTTTTTACTTAGCGTAATATCTTCTTCAAAATTTGTTTTTTTGACTGAAGGAAACACTGTTTTTTCAGATTCTGGCGAAGAAATCATCAACTCTTTGACCAAAGATAGCTTTTCCCTGGCGGTTGTATTTCTGACATCCAATTCCAATGCTTGGTTATAGGCATGACTCGCCATCTTAGCATAAATATCACCAAGATTTTCGTGCGCTGTAGCATAACTTGGGTGAGTATTAATTGCGTTTTTAAGAGCTTCTTCTGCCTCTGTATACTTTCCCTGTGCTGCATAAACCACAGCCAAATTATTAAAGGGTTCAGGTAATTCAGGATTACCTAACGTTATCTGTATAAATGCTTCCTCAGCATCATGGAATCGGTCAAGGCGAGTGAGTATCAAACCTTTCATAAATTGTAATTTTATATCTGATTTAATTACCGATAATTGTTTTTCAGTCAAGGCTAAGGCTTTTTCATACTCCCCTTGATTAATTAAGAGCTGAATATCACTGTATGAATTTTTTGAATATACATTGGATATACATACAAGTAGACTCAAAAATATCGAAATTATCGTTTTAGATAAGGTCATTAATCGTTTCCTTAATAATAAATTGATATGTTTTACTAAATCGTTTCACCATACTGGAGCCCCGAGAGGGAATCGAACCCCCAACAGGTGATTACAAATCACCGGTTATACCATTTAACTATCGGGGCAATAAACAATTATCACGAAGTATACCAATCTTGTGAATCATGTGTGGAAATTTTGTGGGGTTATTCTAAGGATTATTTTATCGCATAGCAATCAATCGGTAGAGGATTAAACTGAACAGGCAAACTTGTGAATATATCATTCATAGAATTAACATTTTTGATAACAATCTCGTCAAACCAATATGTATTATTACCACCTCGATACGGAATAAGGATAGGTTTATATCCTTCTAATTTAATCTCATTTAATCGTCGATTTACAGCTGCCTGATTTAAAAATAAGCCCAATGAAATAGCATTAGATAAATCATCTTCACTAATCAACTTAATTTCTCTCTCACTCTTTATCAACAGATGTCTCATCATTTGTTGTGCGAATGCTTTTGAATCATGTGGTGTCAAATAGACCCAAGATAATTGCTTTTCTTTACCCTCTATTTGCCGTTCTTTATACTTAATACCATGATTATTTAACCAGCCAGATAATAAGCGAGATTCTTTTAGACTTGCTATTGGGCCAAAAATGAAACAGAGTTTATGTTTAGACTTCTTGCTTTGGATTAAACTATTGTTATCAATAGTTTCTGATATATCTACCATTTTTTCTATGTTTGAAGTTAAAGCACTCTGTAGTAATAGCTCCGTGTTAACATTTTCTACCGAAAGCTTTGTGTCGAGTTTAAGTCGATTTCTTGTGTTTGGAAGTCGTTTCAGCTCATTTAGTAATTCGAGCTGTTGCGTGCCTCTTGAGATCTTTATAGCTGATGATCTATCAGCATGTTTCAATTGCACACCGCGATCCATTTCCCAATCTAAATAGAATAAGTTAGCGACTAACAACAATATAAATAACCACTTCATTGATAAGCTTTATGTACAATTAAGAGGCCATATAACACTAAGTTTGACTCATGCTGAAATTTGTTTTTAAGTAATCGGCCAATTAGCTCAGCCATACCACCAAAGATGATGCACTTGGGTGAAGTTTTCAATTGATCTGAAAGATTCATAACAACACGATCAATCATGGCTGTAGTCGCAAAAAAAGCACCATTATTTATCGCTGTTTGAGTACCTTGTGCATAAGCAATTGAAACATGCTTATTAGTAGATACATTAATAGATTCTGTCTTCATTATTAGTGCTTGTTGCATCAATTCGATACCAGGCACGATATAGCCACCAAGATGATTCCCCTGCGAATCGATTGAATCTATAGTTAAAGCAGTGCCACAACCCACCACACACAATGCTGTTTTATGTTCTTCCCATGCTGCTACCATTGCTAACCAACGATCAATTCCCATTTCTTGGGTATTATTATAACTATTTTTTAATTGATTGAATTTTGCACTTACGCTGGGTTGCCAACATTTAAGTTGCCAGCGCTGATTTACCCAATACTCAAGATCAGCGAAAACTTTATTGCCAGCAACATTTGCAACTAATATCTTTGTCGGTATTTGTAAAAATGACAGATTTTTTTGAAGGTTTTTATCAAAGTTATTTTTATCATAACTAAAAACACCATCTATTGTTAATTGACCACCTTGTTCCAAGGCCCAATTAACTGATGAATTTCCTATATCTAACAAAAGTTTCATTATTGTATTCTTAAGCTAACCTCACCTGAGGTAAAACTTTTTTGTTGCTCATCGACAATCATTAATAAGGAACCCTGGTCATCTACTCCATTTAAAATTCCTTCAATTTCTTTACTGGGCAATATTAACTTTGCTTTTCGACCAAGAGTTTGATCATATTGACGCCATTCATCAAGTAAACTTGGATCTGGAACAGTATCTAAGTCTAGACTCTGCAAGATCTCAAAAACATTTGAGATTAGTATCGATGCGAGTTTGTTTCTGGATAAGCGCTTTCCTGTATGACTACATATATCCGTCACCAATTTATCAATATCAGCTAATACGATTTCTGGTAGATCATAATTGAGCCCAATACCAATTATCACATCGACAGGACCGCTAGCTTCGCCTCGTAATTCGAGCAATATTCCACCCAGTTTCTTATCATTAATAACAATATCATTAGGCCACTTTAATCCAACATGATCTACGCCTAAAGCAGAAAGTGTGCGAGCTGTTGCAACCCCCATATATAAGGATAATAGACCTAAAACATTTGGTGCGACATCAAAATGCCAAACGGCACTTACATTCACGCCACTGACAAGAGGAGAAACCCACTTATTTCCTCTACGCCCACGTCCATTAGACTGATATTCTGCAAAAACAACATTACCATGGCTTTTTTCAAAACATAGTCGATTGAGTAAATAAGAATTCGTTGATTCTGTTTTAAACAAAACAGCTAATTGATTACAACATTCTCTTGCTATCGGAGATAATTCTTTTATGATCTCTTTTTCGGACAATAGTTCTACTTGATTCTCTAGACGATAACCTCGTCCACGAACAGCCTCAATCTGGAGTCCGAGTGATTTAAGATACTTAATGGCTTTCCAGATTGCTGCTCTGGAAACATCTAAATATGTTGCAATGTTTTGTCCCGAATGAAAATGACCATCCGCAATCATCGATAGAAGGGCAACATATGTTCTTAATTTAAAATTGGAATCACCTTTATTGGAAATAACGCGACGAGAAAAATCATTGACACTAGACAACTAAAGAACCTCCCGCTTAAGTCTTTAATGGCTTGAGAACTATTAACTACTACAAGTAGCGTAGCTAATAATTTCGGCAGCAACTACTAGACCAATTGTTTCCACAATATTTAGTCGATGCCAAATCGGCATTAAAGTTGAACCTTCAGAATAAGTATAGTTGCGTATTATAGCATCTAAAAACGGTATGGGGACAGGTAGTGATTAACACGATAGAACCAGACATATAGCCCGCAACTTAATACTCAAGCATCGGTTTAAGTATTTATACTTGACAAGGACTTCTTATGGTTTCTATTTAGGGTTCATCTAATTACCATTAATTTTGCAAAGTCACATTATTCTCCAGCATTACTGTCTCATCTTCAGAGCCATCTTCATCAGAATCCAATATAAATTCGGGTTCATCCAAAATTTCGTTATCGACATACGCTTTTAGATCATCAATTTTTTCATCTGATTTATCTTTTCCACTAGCATCCAATATTACTGTCTCATCTTCTGAGCCACCTTCATCGCCCGCATCCAATATTACTGTCTCATCTTCAGAGCCACCTTCATCGCTCGCATCCAATATTACTGTCTCATCTTCAGAGCCACCTTCATCGCTCGCATCTAATATTACTGTCT
>CAJJDJ010000100.1 GCA_905182825.1 Thiotrichaceae bacterium UBA7359 | reverse complement strand
CTCAATAACATCGCCGAAAGTGCCGTTTCTTCAATGGAGATGATAATAGTAGGAGCAAACCATGTCGCCATAATAAAAAATGTGAAAAGTATTATTGATATTAATGAAATTAGTATGAGGCCAGTCGTATAAGCAATAATATCCTCAACTTGTGCTTGACCAATTACTTGCTCAATATCTAGAAAAATTCGAACCCGCCGAACATCACAAAGATAAAAAAATTATCAAAATAACAACAGTAAGAATGAGAATAGTATAAAATACGCCCAACATCGCCAAACGTTTAAAATAAGGCGCCTTAAAACCTTCAAACATATGTCGGAACTCGAATGAGCCACCTTCTTTATGGGCAACACACCCGAGCATGTAACCGCAGACAAAGACCGGGCTAAAAATGTATACTACAACTTCACCGAAAGGAATAAGACTGAAGCCAAATAAGATCAAAAAGCCCACAACCGTTGCAGCAATCCAAGCAGACCCACTAGTAAAACTCGTAGACTGAATAAACAAATTCATCCCTCATCTCCTCGTTTGTCATAGAGAATTGCTTATATGTTTTTAGTACTTGCATCAACAATATCACATTATAAGTTATTGTAGCGCATGAAATGATTTACAATAAAATGTAACGTTTACTTTCTATTGCATTCAAGGGGCCTACATGGAAATCAAAGATAGAGTTGCATTAGTTACTGGCAGCGCGAGTGGCATTGGTCATGCTGTTTCATTTGAATTAGCAAAACGTGAAGTTAAAGCAATCGCAATGGTTGATATTATTCCGGATGTTGAAATTGCTGCAGAGCAACTCAATAACGAAGTAAATACCACGATTGCTATTCCTTTTCAGGGTGATGTAACTGATGATAAATTTCGCGAGGAAGTATTCGCGACTATGTCAAAAGACTATGGCATGGTCAGTATCTGCGTGCCAGGAGCAGGTATTACACGTGATTCACTTGCAGTTAGAGTCGATAAAGAAACAAAAAAAGCGAGCATTTATTCAATTGAGGATTTTAAAAAAGTCATCGACGTTAACCTTATCGCGCCTATTTATTGGGCAATGGAAATGATCGCTAAGATTGCAGAAGATAGAGCTCGACGTGATCAGAAAAAGTGGGAGCCAGATGAAGGTGTACAAGGAGCCATTGTATTTATTGGATCAATCTCTTCAAAGGGTAATAAAGGACAAGTATCTTATGCCTCGACTAAATCAGGTATTGAAGGCGCGTCAGCAACATTGAGCAAGGAAGCTATTTTCCATGGTGTTCGTTGTAGTGTTATTCATCCTGGCTTCACAGACACCCCGATGGTAAGAGCAATGGGAGAAGAATACATTGAAAAATATATACTACCAGAAACTCAATTAGGTCGTTTAATCCGGCCCACTGAAATAGCTGAGGCTATTTGTTTTATGATTCATAATTCTGCTGTTAGCGGGTCATTGTGGGCTGATGCGGGTTGGCACCCATCTCCTTAGAAGACATTTAAAATAGATTTCTTTATTGAAAATGAGGCTATTCTTTACTCTCAGCACAAATAATACAAAGTAAGCTAGACGAGTCAAACTTCAACCGTGCTTTTGAAATTGGTTCATCGCATTCCAGACAATTCCCAAAATGACCTTTATTAATCCGATCTAAAGCCGCGGTGATTCTTATCGCTTCATCTTCTCTTCTTCGTTTCGCCTCTATCGACATAGCCTGTGCTTGCATTGCATCCATTCTGGAGAGCCTGCCAACACGGG
>CAJJDJ010000099.1 GCA_905182825.1 Thiotrichaceae bacterium UBA7359 | reverse complement strand
ACAATCGAATCGCTTGTTGCAACTGGGGTGTCATCTTTAGACTCTGCCCAATTTTTAATTGCAATGATGGCTTCATATTGACTAAGTGTAACTTAAAATCTATCGACTTGGATTAAGACTCATAAACAATAGATTCAAAGTGAAAATTGTTCTCCTAAGTAAACATCTCTAACTTGCTCATTATTTAATATTAGTTCTGGAGAACCTTCCGCAAGAATTTTTCCATCGTTCACGATATATGCTCGGTCACATGTTCCGAGTGTTTCTCGAACGTTATGGTCGGTAATCAATATTCCTATACCATGTTCACATAGACGATGAATCAAACGCTGTATATCGCTAATTGATATAGGGTCTATTCCTGCAAAAGGCTCATCTAGTAATAAAAAACGTGGTTCTGAGGCTAACGCCCTAGCTATTTCTAAACGTCTTCGCTCTCCTCCTGAGAGACTCATGCCCAAGTTATCTCTCAGATGAGCTATGTGAAATTCTTGCAACAATAACTCAAGTCTTTGCTTCGCTTTCCGTCGGTTATTTGGCATACGCGTTTCGAGTATTGCCATAATATTATCTTCAACTGTCAATTTTCTAAACACAGACGCTTCTTGTGGCAAATATCCGAGTCCGAGATGAGACCTTTGGTCTATGCTGAGTCTACTTATTTCACTATTATCAAGATGAATAGTGCCACCATCGGATGGCACTAGACCCACAATCATATTAAAGCTAGTTGTTTTACCAGCACCATTTGGACCTAGTAGTCCAATCGTTTCGCCACTTTGGATAGAAAGGCTCAAATCCGACACGACCTTTCTTGATCGATAAGACTTTGAAAGATGACGTACTGATAAAATACTCATAGCAATATGTTTTATAAAATATTAACAAAAATGTTATTATATTAATTTTTAACAACGCTTATATGGATAAGCACATTAAAATTTATTAAATTTGAGAATTTTTGTCTCATTATTTTTTATTTTTTTTAATGGTGATTTTCACACGCCCATCAGAATTCTTCTTGTCGCCACCGTCTCTGAGCTTGCTTTTTTTATTAGAGCCCTTGGCTTTTACCTGGCTCAACACGGTGTCATATTCAATGCGGCTGCCACTAAAACGTAATCCTTCTTGAGTGACCAATGCTTTATCGATTAATATGACATAATCTTTTAAGGCATAATACTCCATTTGCAATGCTTCGGCTTCATCATATATCTTACTATCCTCGGGTAATTGTCGATAGGTTGCAGGTTGTCCTTCCATGATGACGAGTTCTGTTTCATCATTATCATCATTGTAGACTGTCATGGTATGTCCGGTCATATGAATACTGCCTTGATCCACAACCACATTACCACGGTAAATAGTAATGCCCTTCATATCGTCCATTTCTGCTGAGTCGGCTTCAATCTGAATATCCTGTTGCTTGTCAGTAGATAGCGCAAGAGAACAATTTGTCATCGAAGCAAGAGATAATGCGACTATAAATTTATTGAGAAGCTTGTTTTGGTGTAATCGTCGTTTGTACATTACTAAGGAACTCCATTCTTTGTTCTTGAAAATAAATACGCATCCCAATCGAATCAGTGACAGAGCGTTTTGTGATGAAGGTTGCAGCTTTATCAGTTTCCGCATATTTTTGATCGACTAGTACACGTGCATCTTCTGCTATCAGTTCAACTTTCAGGTTACCAAGCTCATCATTTTGATGTAAATATACATTTCCACTTAATAATATAACGTCATTATTAGATGTGACCCAACCATTATCAGCTGTAATCATAATTGATGGTCTATCTACACGGTATATTTCAAGTTCAGGCTTATGTAATTCACTCGTATTATCATCCGGATAATGTGACATATAAACCGCCTTAAGTCGGTTTTTAGGTATTCCATCTTCGTTCATCGTTAAAGTCGTGAAATTTTCCAAATAATAATCAGGATAATGCGCCAGTTTATTTAATTTTGCAGTCTCATCTTCTGTTAGCATATCAAGGGTCCAATAACTGAATCCTGCAATAAGTAATAAAATAGATATCAACTTCCATCTATCACTAAACATCAATTTTATTTCATCGAATCCAAAAAATCATGTGGCGAGGTACCTTCTAATCCGATCATCATATTTATTTTGGGCGCGCATGATTAATTCACAGACTTCTCTTGCAGCACCTAGCCCTCCTTTGTTTTCTGTTACCCATACCGCATTATTTTTTACTTCAACTTGTGCATCAGCCACTGCAATAGGCAACCCGACATTAATCATAGCAGGCAAGTCAATCACGTCATCGCCTATGTAAGCAACTTGTTCTTGTTCAAGATTTAGCTTTTTAATAAGTTTTAACAACCTTACTCCCTTATCTTTTTCATCTTGGAAAACGTACTTTATTCCAAGAGACTTCATTCGTTCCGCAACAATATTTGAAGATCGTGCTGTAATAACTGCGACCTTGCAACCAATCTCCAATAACATAACCAGCCCATGTCCATCACGCACATGAAATGATTTATATTCATCACCACTTTCACCGAGTATAAGTTTGCCATCGGTTAAGACACCATCCACATCAAATACTGCCAGCTTTATTTTAGCGGCTTTTTTCATAATTGTTTTTTTATCCATTTTATTTAAACAACTCGTGCTCGTAATAAGTCATGCATATTTAATATGCCAACTAACTTTTCTTGTTCATCAACAACAACAAGTGCATTGATGCTATGCTCTTCCATAAGTGCCAAAGCAGAAGCAGCAAGTGAGTTAGCTTTTATATTTTTACCATTTTTAGTCATGATATCTTTTACAAGACAAGTATTAATATCGACTTTTGAATCTAGCGTTCGGCGCAAGTCTCCATCAGTGAAAACACCTAGTATCTCATTATTATCGTTCACAATAGTCGTGACACCCAAACCTTTTTGTGTCATTTCAATTAATGCATCACTTAATAAAGCTGACTCAGTGACCTTAGGAATTTCATCATCCGCATGCATGATATCACTGACATGTAATAGCAATCGTCGCCCTAATATTCCGCCAGGGTGAGATAAGGCAAAATCATCTTTATTGAATCCGCGTGCTTCAAGAAGCGCTATTGAAATAGCATCGCCCATTGCAAGTGTCGCTGTAGTGCTAGATGTTGGTGCCAATCCAAGTGGACAAGCCTCTTTACTAACGCTTATATCAATATTAACCGTTGCAGTTTTAGCAAGTGTTGAATTAGTTTTTCCAGTCAATGAGATCATAGGAGTATTTAATCTTTTAATTACTGGCAACAGGGCAACGATTTCATCTGTTTCGCCCGAATTAGATAATAGCATCATAACGTCTTTATTAGTTATCATGCCTAGATCTCCATGACTAGCTTCCCCGGGATGCACAAAAAATGCTGGCGTCCCCGTACTTGCCAAGGTTGCCGCTATCTTGTTGCCAATGTGTCCCGATTTGCCCATGCCAGTAACGACAATACGTCCTTCGCATCGAAGCAATAAGTCACAAGCAATAACAAACTTATCATCAATACGGTCTATTAATTCTTTAAGTGCCATTTGCTCGGTTTCAATAACTGCTTTTCCGAGTGCTATAAATTTTTCAGGGCTTATTCTATTCATGCTTTAAATCGTCATAATGTTTTGTGAAAAAAGAACATACTGGTACCATAAGAAAAGGGCTAAGAGTATTACACCTTCGATCCTAAACAGTTTACCCTTGCTTAATACAAATATCATAGCGCCCAATAGTAAAGATAGACCTATCATCACCGGATAATCCCTAG
>CAJJDJ010000098.1 GCA_905182825.1 Thiotrichaceae bacterium UBA7359 | reverse complement strand
GTATTATTACTCGGATGGGATCTGTACCTCCAAGATGAGCATAACGTATTTTGATTCTTCTACCTTTTACCATATGTGGTGGATGTTTTGCGACGGCATCTTCGAGTATGTCGGTCATATCAGATGTGGATACATTGATCTTAAGAGACTTTTCTATTTTATTTATAGTTTTAAATATATTGCCAACGCCACTACCATGTAATGCTGATGTGAAGTGATATTGTGCATAATCAATGAAGCTAAATTTTCGTGATAGCAAAACCTTTACGCGTTCTTTATCAGAATCTTCTACTCCATCCCATTTATTAACGACAATGATGAGAGATTTACCACTATCTTCTATCAATCCTAATAAAGTAGTATCTTGGTCGGTGATTCCTTCACTAGCATCGACGACTAATATAATAATATTAGCTGCTTCAATTGCTTCGAAAGATTTCAAGATGCTAAATTTTTCAACCATGTCATGTACTTTGCTTTTTCTGCGTACACCAGCAGTATCGATTAAGATGTAATCTTTTCTGTTTTTCTGAAACGGTATTTTAATGCTATCACGTGTTGTGCCAGGGTGGTCAAAGGTAAGTACTCTTTTTTCACCAATCATTTGGTTGACTAACGTAGATTTACCCACATTAGGTCTACCTAAAAATGAGATAGCAATACCTTCTGTTCTTTCATCTTCTTCATCTACTGTATTAGGAATCATTTCTGAAATAGCATCGAGTAAGTGCACTATACCATCGCCACGCTTAGATGAAATTGGCCAAATAGATTTAATACCAAGACGATAAAAATCATTGATAACTAGTTCACTGCGATGTCCTTCAATTTTATTGACAGCTAAAAAAATCAGTTTATTTAGCTTTCTAAATTCTGCAGATAATATTTCATCAACAGCGGTTAAACCATCACGACCATCAACGATCCAAACCAATACCGATGCTTCGCTTGCTGCTAACATCGATTGTTCTGTCATCAAGCCAGCAACATCTTTGCTGTCATGATCTTCTTCGCCTACTCCGCCTGTATCTATTATGAGGAATGATCGTGAGTTATGTTGTGCCACACCATATTGACGATCACGAGTTACTCCTGGGCGATCAGCGACCAAGGCATCTCGACTTGATGTCAGACGATTAAAAAAAGTAGACTTACCTACGTTGGGTCGACCAACGATAGCGATAACTGATTTCATAGTTGTTGCTAGAGTAGTGTGATTGCGATATTTGTTAGTAATGATAAGCTTTTTAAGCAGAGCTTATTTTTTTTCATCATCACTTGAAAATATTTCTAGAAAACCATCAAGAAAAGAACTTGTTTCTTTTTCTACGAGCTTGTTGTCGGGTTTCATCTTTTCTTTGGTACCCACGTCTTTTTTTACTACAACAGTCTTGTTTGGCCTGCCTGTCACTTCGTTATTCTTATAAGTATATGCTGCTAGCCTACCACCGCTTGAATAAGCATAGAGCACACCACTTTCAACGATAGGCTTTGTTAGAATGGGGTCTTCTTCGACTTTAACCCGAGCTGCAAAGTCTCCTGTTCTTTTATCTAACCAATGTAAGTAACCTTCTAAATCACCAACAATAACCTTATCGCCGAGAATAGCTGGACCAGTTATTTTCCTATGTACCAATTTTTCTTGTTTCCAGATGGACCCACCTGAAAAACGATCCAGAGCCCAGATGTTTCCCAGATAGTCGCTAACATAAAGGTATTCTGTATCGACACTCAATTCAGAGTACGAGGAGATATCTCGTTGCCAAAGTAGTTGCCCATCGTCTAACGATAATGCCGATACATTGGCCTGAAATGTGGTGACATAGATTATATCGTCTAAAATCAGAGGCTGAGAATCGATATCAACCATTCGTTCAAGTTGGCTTCTGCCTCTTGGAATAGCGACTTTTGTTTCCCAAATTAATTTGCCGGTTTTTAATTCAAGTGCTGTTAGTTTACCGCTATCGAATCCGGCGATAACTAAATTGTTTGCGATGACAGGTGTGCTGGTGCCACGTAACGTTAAATTAGGTACAGTGCGATCGTAAACCCAGAGACGATTACCAGAATCGGCGTTTAGTGCGAAGATTTTGCCGTCGATAGTTCTAACGATGATTATGCCATCAGACTCTCGTGGTGGAGATAAAATTTCACTAGAGACTTTTGTACGCCAGGCTTCTTCTCCCGATTCACTTTCTAAAGCAAGGACATCACCTTCGCTGGTCCCAATTAAAACAAGATTTTCATCAGCACCAGGGCCACCTGTGATGGGAAGTTCACTGTCGTTTCCCCAGACAGTCTTACCTGTTTCCGCAAAGAGAGCCATGATCTCACCACGAGTATCGGCGATAAAAACATGTTTACCCATAACCACGGGAGTGAGTTTGATGAACAATTCATCTGTGCCTTTACCAATATTCTTTGACCAGATTTTATTTAATTCAGCAGTTGCAATGATATCGACCAGAATCGATGGTGGTTCAGAGTTATCGTCATCGCTAGCAAAAATATCCTTAACAACTTGTTTTGCACCGCAACCAAGAAAAGTAGAAAATATGATGAGTAATGCTAGAACACGCAATGTTAAATACAAATTAGCTTCTACCTAAATTATTAAGTTTCATCTTCAAAATGGACTGTCCGTCAGCAGATCCTTTTGTGTTTGCGAGTGACTTCTCATAAGCTTTTATTGCTTCATCAGGTCTATTTTGCCTGACATAAATGTCACCGCGCAATTCGTCATAACGAGCAATAAAGTCACCAGAGTCATTTATATCTAGCATTTCACTAGCAAGTTTTAATTTATCACTAGCGATTAATACTCGTGCCAGCCGTAATCGTGCTACATGTTCAAATTCCACTTGTGAATTATTTGCAAGGATCCAACGCAAATGTGTTTCGGCTTGTTCGAGTTCGGCAGCTTCTGCTGCTATTTTAGCTAGCATCAGCGATGCGAATATGGCGTAGGTACTAGACTTATAGTCAGAGATGATGCGATTGGCATAAACGAGAACATTTTCTTCGTCACTAGTACGTGAAGCAACTATCATCTTTTCATATATTACTGAAGCTTGTTCTGCCTGAACTATAATGTTGTCATCGTAAGCACGCCAACCAAAAATCCCAATAATCCCAATAATAATACCAGCGATAATCGACTTACCATTTTCATTCCACCACTTTTTTATTGCTTCAACTTGTTCTTCTTCGGTCTTGTAAACATCCACTTTTAAAATCTCCCGGGAGTTCGTGTTCGATTATTATCCTATTACCACTTACACAGTCCAATACATTATAACGTGCGATTCACGTTTGTTTAGTGTTAATTATGTTAGAATGTTAACCTTGTTCGAAGAAAATTAGCAATATCAGACCATTTGATGGATGCCTGTGAAGATTCAGAGCGTAAAAACTTAATAGACACTTGGTCTTTTTTCATTTCATCTTCTGCTAAAATAAGTGCTATTTGTGCTCCAGATTTATCAGCCTTTTTGAATTGACTTTTAATACTACCATTGCCACAGTGAGTCAAGAGTCTGAGATTAGAAAGTTGATCTCTAAGTTGTTCGGCTAATAAAACTCCACGCCCTGTTGCTTTTTCTCCAGACAATATTAAATATACATGGGGTGATTGTTTGTCTGGAATTTTGCTAAAGTCGATTAATTCTTGTAAACGTTCAAGACCCATGGCGAATCCAATTGCAGGTGTTGTCGAAGCGCCGTGATGTTCAACTAAGCCATCATAACGACCCCCAGCACAAACAGTTCCCTGAGAGCCGAGTTGTGTAGTAATCCACTCAAAGACGGTCTTTTCATAATAATCTAGACCCCTGACAAGTCTTGGGTTTACTTTATATTTTATTTCAGCACTATCCAATATTTCTTTGATAGCATGAAAATGATCGGCAGAATCACTGTCTAAATGATCATCGAGAGTTGGTGATTCACTTATCAAAGTTTTTATATCTGGATTTTTACTATCGAGTATACGTAGAGGGTTTTTTTTCAACCGCACTAGGTCATCATCATCAAGCTTGTCTTTATTAGAGGTGAAATAATCGACTAATATTTTTGTGTAGTTTGTTCGTGATTCTTTAGTCCCTAGCGAATTTATTTCAAGGCTAATATCATTCAGATTCAGCTCCTTCCAGATTCGAGCACACATTAATATCTGTTCAGCATCTATATCAGGACCACCAAAGCCAAATGCTTCGACACCTATTTGATGAAATTGCCGTTGCCGTCCTTTTTGCGGGCGTTCGTGACGAAACATTGGACCGACATACCAAAGCCGTTGAGTTTGATTATGAAATAATCCATGCTCAATTCCAGCACGAACACAGCCAGCTGTACCTTCAGGTCTTAACGTTAGACTTTTTTCATTTCTATCATCAAAGCTATACATTTCTTTAGAAACAATATCTGTGTTATCCCCGATAGATCGTCTGTATAATTCTGTCTTTTCAACTATTGGCAGTCGAATTTCCTGATACGCATATTGTTTCAGGATACAACTAATGGACTCTTCCAAATATTGCCAACTGGGCGTATCTTGCATAAGGATGTCATGCATACCACGAATCGCTTGTATCTTAGCCATCAAATAGTCTCCAGTAGTTGTGTAAGAAAAAGCGAGTTTAGCAGAAAGAGAAGGTAATATTTTACGAACAACCTAACTTCTATTCAGGTAATATGAATCTGGCAACACTATTAATGGAGTAACGCGAATGATTAAATACCATGCCATTAAACTTGACAGTAACGCCGGGTGAAAAACCAAGTAAGACTTTAAATGGCGCTGTTCCATGAATAGAATATTGTTGACCGCTAAATGCATTATCAAGAAATAATTTTTTATCATTAGCATCATATACTTCAACCCATGATTTTTTTTTCACGTTTAAATAAAGCACATCTGAACCAGTACCAATAATAGTACCGATTTTTTCTCTCTCATTCTCCTCAATGTATGTGGCAAGTGTTTGATCTCCATTATCGGATTGCAATCTAAGTATATCGTCATAAATTGTAGACTTCGATGTTAGAGGTTCAGCTTCTGAATTATTGTCGGACAATTTCCATGAGCTCGGATGAATCACAACATCATATGAGATATCAACACCATTAATATTTTTTTGTGAATTGTTACTGTTTGAACTAGTCACCATCGAAGTATCAACAATAAAGTTACTTTGATACCATACTAACAATAATAAGACGAGTCCTAGAGTTAACAGATAGGTGAATGCTTTAACAGGTTTGTCGCTACTAGTGACCTGAGAGAGTTGTTTTACTTTAGGTATGACTTCTGATGGCGGTTGAGGCGAATCAGAATTATAAAGTGCGATAATATGATCTGGATCAGCATCTACTATTTTAGCATAGCTACGTAGATATCCTCTCACATACGTTGCATCTGGCATTTCTTCATCACTGTCTTGCTCAATGAAGTTAACTACTTTTATATCGAGGTTAGTACGCTTGGCAATTTCATGTATTGACATGCCTTTTTTTTCACGATGGACACGAAGTAGTTGACCAGGAGTGTCGTCTAGTTTTGCTTTATCATTATTTGATTTTTTAGACATTACTGGATCCTTGATATATCTAATAGTTTTGCTTCTTGAGATTCGGGATAATTGTTTTTTAACTGTAATACATAGCTTGACACGGTGTCTTTATCACCGAGTTTTTGTTCGATTTGTATTCCAAGCCATAGACTCTTTGGGGTATAAGAAGCAACTTTATGATAACGTTGTAGATAATCTCTAGCAGTTAAAAGTTTTTGTTGATCAAATGATATTTTACACATTTTTATTAATGCTTGTGGAACACGTGGATTTAATTGTAATGCTTGTCTAAAATATTTCTCAGCATCACTTATTCTTTGATTATTACTCAAGCATAAACCAGCATTAGTGATAGCAATTTCCGGTGAATCATATAACGGATTAGCTGCAGCCTTCAAGAATGTTTTCTCCGCTTCTTCAATTCTGTTTTGCAGACAAAGAAAATTACTATAGTTATTGAGAGTGGACGAATCATGTTTATTTAAATTCAATGCGTGTTTGAAATTTTCTTCAGATTTTTTATTATTGCCAAGTTTTTGATAAAGTAAACCCAGTACATTATATGTTGGAGCATAATCTGGATCAGCTTTTTTTGCTTTTTCTAGATTTTTGAATGCGTTTTCATATGCACCTTGTTTCATATACTCAATTCCGAGATCAAGATTAGCAGAAGTAATCTTATTAGTGGTCTGTGACGCTCTGATTTTTTGATTTGATGAACGTACCTGGTTACATGCGGAAAGAGTAAGAACTATTATTAATATGAGCATCATCTTTTGTACTAATAGAGGCATCAAATCATCTCTGCTTTATGCATTTTATATCTAGCGGATTTCGATGCTACTTTACCAACAAGTTGACCACAGGCTGCATCTATATCATCACCACGTGTTTTACGTGTTATGGTAAATATTCCAGCCTTCATCAATATATCTCTGAATGCATTAATTGTGTTCATATCCGAACAAGTATAGTTGGTGCCCGGAAATTTGTTAAATGGAATCAAATTTACTTTAGAAGGTAAACCTTGGAGACATTTCACAAGGTCACGTGCATCCCGAACACTATCATTAATATCGTTAAGCATGACGTATTCAATTGTAACAGCATCATCATCTCGGGCTTCAGAAAAACGTTTACATGCAGCCAGTAAATCGATTAGTGGATATGAACGATTTATCGGTACAATACTATTCCTCAATTCATTGTTGCTAGCATGTAAGGAAATTGCGAGGCTCACATTTGTATCATTTTTCAATTTGTCTATTTCAGGGATGATGCCAGAAGTACTGACAGTAACGCGACGACGAGCAAGACCAAACGCAAGATCATCTGTTAATAGATTTATTGTTTTAAGTACATTGGCATAATTGAGTAAAGGTTCGCCCATGCCCATAAATACGATATTGGTTATCATGCGTTTGCCGCTTTGAAAACATCCAAGTGCTTTGTTAGCAATCCAGACTTGGCCAATTATCTCACTTGTAGTTAAGTTACGATTAAAGCCTTGTTGTGCGGTGGAACAGAACTTACAGTCCAGTGGACAGCCAACTTGTGATGAAATGCAAAGCGTCCCTCTATCATTCTCGGGGATGAATACTGTTTCAACAGAGTTCTTGCTGTCTAATTGAACAAGCCATTTTCGTGTGCCATCCTCGGATTTTTGTTCAGTAATGATTTCTGGAAATTTGATGATGGTTTTTTTTTCAAGCTTACTGCGCAAGTTCTTACTCAAGTTGGTCATTGATGCATAATCAACGACACCATGATGAAATATCCATTTAATTACTTGTTGCGCACGAAAAGACTTATCACCGATCTTATCAAAGTAAATTTCTAGAGATTTTCTGTCGTGATCAAGAATGTTGGTTATATTAGTCATTTTTTTAGCGTGTTCTTGAGGAAATCTCTTCAGGTTTAAAGAAAAAGACTATCTCTCTTTGTGCGTTAGCGATACTGTCCGAACCATGTATTGCGTTTTCAAGGGCGCCATCTTTTTGTTCATGTTCGGCATAAAGATTACGAATAGTACTAGTTTCTGCATCTTTGGGGATTGTTGCTCCCATGATTTTACGCAAGGTGAAGACTGCATTCTCACCTTCAAGTACCATTATCAATACCGGACCGGATGTCATGTAGCCAGCTAATGAAGCATAAAAAGGACGTTTTTTATGTTCTTCATAGAGACTTTCTGTATGTTCATCTGACATATGCAGCATTTTTGCTGCAATAACACGAAGGCCGGCTACTTCTATAATCGCTAATATATTGCCGATGTTGTTTGCGGCAACAGCGTCAGGTTTAATTATCGTGAGTGTTCTTTCAAGTGCCATTTAACCAAATCTCCTCGACTCGTTCATTAATAATGAAATCGTGAAATTATACTTGCTAAAGTGCATTGTATGAAACTATGGATAGGATTAATCTTTTGTATAAGGCAATAATCTAATCAAAATTTTAATTAAAACAGTAAATTCAGATGATTTAATCCCAACGATCGTCAATTACTTGAATAATGCCATTTTCTACGCGAACTGGAAATATCACGGTTGGCTCGTAAGCTGGAGGCGTTAATGCATTGCCGGTTTTGACACAAAAACGAGCCCCATGGCGTGGACAAATAATTTCTGCGCCTTCGATGACTTGTTCTGATTTCAGACCGCAACCGAGCATTGGAGAGCCATCATGAGTACAGACATCTTCAATAGCATGATATTCACCATCGATATTTAAGACGGCAATCATGACATTATCAACATCAATCAACTTCGCTTGCCCCGGTAATAGCTCCTTTTCCGGAGATACATCAAACCATCCTGCCATGCTAATACATGCCTGTTTCTAATCTTGCTGCTTCTGACATCATTTCTTGATTCCAAGGTGGTTCAAAAGTTACGCTAACATTAACTCGAGTTACATTAGGGAGAGTTAATACCTTGGAACGAACATCATCAGCAAGAAAGTCACCCATACCACATCCCGCAGCTGTTAACGTCATGACAATGTCGATCTGATTTCCATCTGCACCTAGTGGAGTGATATTACATTCATAAATGAGTCCAAGCTCAACTATATTTATAGGTATCTCCGGGTCATAACAGGTTCGCATTTGTTCCCAAACTAAATCTTCATCAACGCTGCCATCACCAGTTACTTCTTTTTCGATAGTTTCATCAACAATGTCTTCAATCTCAAAACCAAGGGCATCAGCATCTTTTGCCGCAATACGTGCGAGATTGCCATTAACATTGACGGTGTAACTGCCACCGAGCGCCTGGGTCACTAATACGACGGTTCCCTCGGGCAACTCTAATGGTGTGCCGACTGGAATTAAGACTGCCTCGCAGTCGCGTTCTAACGTTATGGGTTTATTTTCTTGCATGACAATTTATTTTATTATTCTGTTTTAACAGGAGCATTATCACCTTGCAGTGCTGAATGAAGTGTGTGCCAACAAAGTGAAGCACATTTAACTCTGGCGGGGTAATCTTTAACGCCAGCCAGTGCCACAAGTTTGCCTAAACTCTCTGCATCATAGTCATCATCTGTGGTAACTAAATTATGAAACTGATTAAACAATATTTCTGCTTCGTCCAATGATTTGCCCTTCATTGCGTCGGTCATTAATGATGCTGATGCGACTGAAATAGCACAGCCTGAGCCATCAAATGCAATCTCATTAATTTTTCCGCTATTGGTTTTAAGGTATAGGGTTAGCTTGTCACCGCAAAGAGGATTAAAACCTTCAAGAGTAGTGTCGGCATTCTCAAGTCTTCCAAAGTTACGCGGGCTACGGTTGTGGTCAACGATAACTTCTTGATAGAGATCTTTTATATCAAACATTAGTTGAATACCTTTTGACATTTATCGATGGCTTGTATTAACGCATCTACTTCTTGCCGAGTATTGTAGAAAGCAAATGAAGCTCTGGCTGTTGCTGGAATATTGAATCGTTCCATTACCGGCATCGCACAGTGGTGCCCAGCACGAATCGCGACACCTTCTCCATCAAGTATGGTGCCAATGTCGTGTGGGTGAATACCATCCAAGGTGAATGAGAGAATACTAGTTTTGTTTTTTGCAGTACCTACAAAATTCAAACCAGGAACTTGAGAAGCTTGTTCATCAGCATAATCAAGCAGTTCGATTTCATATTGTGCAGCGGCTTCAAGTCCAAGCTGATCAACATAATCAATCGCAGCACCTAGACCAATAACACCTGCGATATGCGGCGTTCCTGCTTCGAACTTATATGGTAAGGCGTTATAGGTACTCTTTTCCATGCTAACCGTTTGAATCATATCGCCACCACCCTGATAAGGAGGCATCGATTCTAATATTGCTTCTTTGCCATAGAGTACACCAATGCCGGTTGGTCCGAAAAGCTTATGGCCGGAAAAGACATAGAAATCGCAATCGAGTTCTCTAACATCAACTCGTGTATGCGGTACGGCTTGAGCACCATCAACGATTACTTTTGCACCAACGGCATGGGCTTTATCGATAATAGTTTTGATCGGGTTGATCGTGCCTAATGCGTTAGAGATATGGCCAACGGCAACAATGCATGTTTTATCGCTGAGTAATTTTTCATACTCTTCGAGGATTAACTCACCTGCATCATTAATCGGAATATAGTTCAGCGTTGCGCCAGTTTGTTCACTAAGAATTTGCCATGGAACAATGTTCGAATGGTGTTCAAGTTCAGTAATAATGATCTCATCACCTGGCTTTAACATGTTACGTCCAAAACTCTGTGCGACAAGATTGATGCCTTCCGTTGCACCACGCACAAACACGATTTCTTTTATTGAGTCGGAATTAATAAATTCTTTAACCTTGCCGCGTGCTTTTTCGTAAATCGCTGTCGCTTGTTCGCTGAGCGTATGTACTCCACGATGAATATTGGAATTTGTCTCGCGATAGTAAGCATCTAAGCTTTCAATAACCTGTTTTGGTTTTTGTGAAGTAGCAGCGTTATCAAGATACACAAGTGGTTTTCCATGCACCTGTTCATTTAATATAGGAAAATCTTTACGAAATCTCTCTACATCAAACGGAGCAGATATATTTGTTATAGTCTTTGCTGTATTAGAATTATTCATTAGTAAACTCACGAATTAAGGCGGCATCGGGTAGTTGACCGATGACCAGACGTTCTAGACGATTTCTGATCGGCGCGAAGCTTATATTGCTGATAAGTTCGTCAGCAAATGCATAGGTTAATAAACTGCGTGCTGTTTCTTCATCTATCGCACGTGAACGTAAATAGAATAACATGTTTTGATCTAGTTGACCGACGGTTGCACCATGAGTGCATTTAACATCATCGGCATAGATCTCTAGTTCAGGTTTAGTATCAATTTCTGCATCGTCAGATAAAAGTAAGTTGGCATTGTGTTGATGCGCTTCTATCTTTTGTGCATCTTTGTGAACAATAACCTTCCCATTAAATACCGCGCGACTTTTTCCGTTGAGCACGCCGCGATAGTTTTCTGTGCTGAGTGTGCGAGGCTTTAAGTGGTCAATACGGGTATGATTATCTACATGTTGTTTATTACCGGTCATGTATAAACCGTTCATTATGATTTCTGCACCTTCTGCAGCAAGTTGTCCGTGTATATCATTGCGAACTAAAGCTCCTCCCAAAGAAATCGAATGCGATTCAAGTTTACTGTCTTTGCCCTGCATAACATTTAGATTGCCAATATGGTATGCATTTAGACTCTCTTGCTGAATCTTATAGTGTTTAAGGTTTGCGCTGGGTGACAAAGTAACCTCTGTTACTGAATTGGTAAAATAATTTGCATTATCAAGGCCAATATAACTTTCAATTATAGTTGCTTCAGAATTTTCACCCATAACGATAAGGTTTCTGGGGTGGATAGCAAGCGCACCATTACTCTCTTTTGACAAATATAAAATATTGATAGGTTTTTCAATAAGAGTATTAGGCGCCACATTAATAAACGTACCATTTTTTATAAATGCGGTATTTAACGCGATGAAAGGACTAACGTTATCATTAGCATATTTTGTCAAATGCTTTGTCAAAAGATCTTTGTCATTTGCCAAAGCATCCAACATATTTTCAACGACTATACCTTTGTCTAAAGCGCTGAGACTAGAATGTTCTTTTGAAAACATACCATTAATGAAAACTATTTCTATGCAATCAAGGTCATCAAATCGTATTGCATTTACTTCTTCAGCGCTGACCGAAACAGTTACTTCAGACACATTAGAAAATGATTTTCTCTTAATAGGACGCACGTCAGTATACTTCCAGTTTTCAAGTTTTGAGTTTGGAAACCCGGATTCCTTGAAAAGCTTTAAAGCTGTATAGCGGCTTTCAGCAAACCAATCATCGTTTTTTAACCGTTCAAAGTCGCTAACATAATTTTGAATATTGTCGTTCATTTTCTCTAGACTCACGCAGCTTTTTCCTTAATCCAGTCATAACCTTTTTCTTCAAGCTCTAATGCCAGTTCAGGCCCGCCAGACTTAATAATCTTGCCATTGCTTAGTACATGTACGTGATCAGGTTTAATGTAATCCAATAAGCGTTGGTAATGTGTGACTAAAATAATAGAGCGCTCTTCGTTACGTAAGCTATTCACGCCTTCAGAGACAATTTTTAATGCATCGATATCAAGACCAGAGTCTGTTTCATCAAGAATGGCAAGTTTTGGTTCAAGTACGGACATTTGAAATATCTCATTACGTTTCTTTTCTCCGCCTGAAAAACCTTCATTAACAGATCGATTGAGCAAATCATCTTTCATCTTGACAATTTTCATCTTTTCTTTGATTAACCCTAGAAATTCGACAGCATCTAATTCAGTTTCGCCACGATATTTACGGACGGCATTAACCGCTGCCTTTAATAAATAAACATTATTAACACCAGGTATTTCTACCGGGTATTGAAAAGCGAGAAATAAGCCTGCCCATGCTCGCTCTTCTGGCGCAAGTTCAAGCAAGTTTTTATCTTCATACTCAACTATACCTTTGGTGACGTCATAACCATTCCTACCTGCCAGGACATTGGCTAATGTGCTTTTACCAGAACCATTTGGACCCATAATGGCGTGTACTTCTCCGGCATTAACATTCAGGTTTAAACCTTTGAGGATTTCTTTGTTACCAATTTTCGCATGTAAGTTTTGGATATTTAACATTATCTATACCTAAAATATTTAAATTATTTAGTCTCTACCGATTAACCGACCGCACCTTCGAGTGTGATGCCTAATAGTTTCTGTGCTTCTACTGCAAATTCCATTGGTAATTCCTTGAAGACTTCTTTACAAAAGCCATTAACGATCATGTTGACTGCATCTTCTTCCTTGATGCCACGTTGCATACAATAAAATAATTGATCATCACCAATCTTTGATGTTGAGGCTTCATGCTCAACAGTAGCGCTTGAGTTTTTAGCTTCGATATAAGGGAAGGTATGCGCACCACATTGGTCACCCATTAATAAGGAATCGCATTGTGTATAGTTTCGTGCGTTTTCCGCACTTTTACTTATCTTGACTAGACCACGATACGATTGCTGAGCATGTCGCGCAGAAATGCCTTTAGAAATGATGGTGCTACTAGTGTTCTTACCAATGTGTATCATTTTCGTGCCAGTATCAGCTTGTTGGTAGTTATTCGTTACCGCAACGGAATAAAATTCACCGACCGAATTATCGCCCTTTAGTATACAGCTAGGATATTTCCAAGTAATTGCCGAGCCGGTTTCGACTTGTGTCCAGGAAACTTTAGAGTTATTGCCGCGGCAATCAGCGCGTTTGGTGACAAAGTTATAAATACCACCAACACCATTCTCATCACCGGGGTACCAGTTCTGTACGGTTGAGTATTTTATCTCTGCATCTTCCAAAGCAACTAATTCGACAACAGCAGCATGTAATTGGTTTTCATCTCGCATCGGTGCAGTACAGCCTTCAAGATAACTGACATGACTTTTTTCATCAGCAATGATTAACGTACGTTCAAACTGTCCGGTGTTCGAGGCATTGATTCTAAAGTAAGTCGATAGTTCCATCGGGCAACGGACACCTTTTGGGATATATACAAACGAACCATCGGTGAAGACTGCTGAATTTAATGCGCCGAAAAAATTATCTGCAGCCGGAACAACTGA
>CAJJDJ010000097.1 GCA_905182825.1 Thiotrichaceae bacterium UBA7359 | reverse complement strand
CAAATTCCTAAACGTGTTACAAGTTGTCACACAGCCATTGTTGATGGTTATGTTATAGAAGGTCACGTTCCGGCTAATGATGTGAAAAAATTATTATCGGAAAGAAAAGATGTCCTTGGCTTAGCCGTGCCAGGCATGCCGGTTGGTTCTCCTGGAATGGAAATGGGTAGCAGATTAGATCGTTACGCTGTTATCACCTTTGATGACGAAGGGAATGTAGAGATATTTCATCAATACTAAGGCTAACTAAAAACACTTTTGACTCTATAATGCGCGTTGATTTTTACGTAAAATCATACTTGCTGACTAAGTAGCTTTTTCATGATACGCAACTAGAAATAACATTAGTCTCGACCAAGTGGCGCATCAAAGTGACAGGACTCTAGCTGAGTGTTTCTTCAACATACTAGTATCTTAAAGATTAAATAAGCCTTTAAAACTATGTGTTACAAAATAACGCACAAACAAAACCGAAATATATCACATAGTAATTAGAAAAAAATTAGTATTGTCGAGCTACTGAAAATTTTGCTAAAGTTTTAAGCGCATCAAGATATTCAGAAGGTGGTAAACCTTTAATAGCATCAATGGCTAACTCGGCTTCTTCATGAGCGATTTTTTCTGTGTATGAAATCGCCCCAGTAGAGATTATGGCGGCTTTGATTTGATCAATATGTTGAAGCCCACCATTTTCTATAGCATTATGAATTATCTCAGTGTCAGCTTCATTGCCATGCCACATGGCGTATAGTAACGGTAGTGTAGGTTTACCTTCGGCAAGATCATCTCCAATGTTTTTACCAAGTTCCTCGGGAGAAGAGTTGTAATCAAACACATCATCAATTAACTGAAATGCAGTACCAAGATGTCGACCATAAGCCGCCATTGCTTGTTCTTCTTTTTTTGTTCTGTTTGAAATGACTGCGCCTAAACGTGCTGCAGCTTCAAATAACTTAGCAGTTTTATTTCGGATGACTTTTAGGTAGTCTTCTTTACTGGTTTCAGGATCATGACGATTAATGAGCTGCTGAACTTCACCTTCGGCTATGGTGTTAGTCGCTTCGGAGAGGATTTTCATAACACACATAGAATCAATGTTGACCATCATTTGAAATGCCCGGGAATAGACGAAATCCCCAACCAACACACTTGCCTCATTGCCCCAGCGTTGATTAGCCGTCGCATGACCACGTCTTAGTAATGAAGCATCGACCACATCATCATGCAACAAAGTTGCGGTGTGGATAAATTCGATAATTGCTGCTAAGTTGATGCTCTGATTTCCCACATACGAAAAAACTCGTGAACTCAAGAGAACAACGACGGGACGTAGACGTTTACCGCCACTATTAATAATGTAATGGCCCAACTGGTCAATAAGCTCAACCTCGGAGTAGAGATTTTTTTCAATTAAGCTGTTGACGAGCAACATATCTGCTCCGACAAGCTTTCGAATATGTTCGATGTTAATGATTTTACATTTTTCAGCGATTGGGTCGTTTAGTTTCACGTTTTTTATATATGTATGTAAATTACTGAAATCTTATAGGATTGGGATGAAATTACTGCTTAAATATGTTTATTTCAAGGATATTATCAAATTTTAACATTCTTACCTTGTCACCACCTGTTGAATTTCTTAGAATCCCCTTCTTTCGAAGAATGCGCATAATTAAGCAAGGTATGGAGAATCAAGATGTACGCGGTAATTAAATCCGGTGGCAAACAGTATAAGGTAGAGAAGGGCGATAAGCTCAAAGTCGAAAAGATTGATGCTGAAGCAGGCAAAGATATAAGTATTGATGATGTGTTAATGCTTGTGGATGGCGAAAACGTTACTGTCGGGACACCATTGATAAAAGGTGCCAAGGTAAGTGCTAAAGTAGAGAGTCATGGTCGAGGTCCTAAGATAAAGATAATAAAGTTTCGACGTCGAAAGCACCATCGTAAACAGATGGGACATCGCCAAGCCTATACTGAACTCTCAATAACCGAAATAGCAGCAAGCTAACAATTGGAGTGTAATAATGGCTCATAAAAAAGCAGGCGGTAGTACTAGAAATGGACGTGATTCACAATCCAAGCGTTTAGGTGTCAAAAAATTTGGTGGTGAGCGGGTTGATGCTGGTAATATAATTATTCGTCAACGAGGTACTAAATATCATCCAGGGTTAAACGTAGGTCTGGGACATGACCATACGATATTTGCAGTGGCAGAAGGTAAAGTTGAGTTTAATCAGCGAGGACCTAAAAATCGCACATTTGTAGATGTAGTTGCGGCCTAGGTCTAATTAGGTTTGTTAATAAAAGACCCCGCCTCTGGCGGGGTTTTTTATTTGGGATATCAAAATATTTTTCAGTTATTCAATCAAGGTGATGTTTTAGATTATGAAATTTGTTGATGAAGCAACAATCAGAGTCGAAGCCGGTAAGGGTGGTGATGGCTGTCTCAGTTTTCGTCGTGAAAAATTCATTCCTAAAGGCGGCCCTGATGGTGGCGATGGTGGCGATGGTGGCAGTGTTTTTCTTTTAGTAGACGAAGGATTGAATACATTGGTAGATTTTCGACATAGCCGATTGTATCGTGCCAAGAATGGGCAATCTGGGGCAGGTCGGGATCGTATCGGTAAGAAATCAGATGATCTGTATATTAAAGTACCCTCAGGATCATTGATTTATGATGATGATACCGATGAATTAATAGGTGATTTAGTCAATGACAGTGAAGAATTACTCGTTGCACAAGGTGGTTTTCATGGATTAGGAAATGCACGATTTAAAAGTAGTATTAATCGCTCTCCAAGACAAACGACTAAAGGTTCAATAGGAGAGTCTCGAAATTTACGCTTAGAATTGCAAGTCTTGGCTGATGTTGGACTTCTCGGTATTCCTAATGCAGGTAAATCGAGCTTTATTCGCGCGGTATCGTCTGCGACACCCAAGGTTGCAGATTATCCTTTTACCACTATGTATCCGAACTTAGGGGTCGTCAGAGTTGATATTGAAAAGAGTTTTGTGATTGCAGATATACCCGGGTTAATAGAGGGTGCTGCAGATGGGACTGGACTCGGAATAGAATTTTTAAAACATTTAAGCAGAACAAATTTGTTATTACATATTGTAGATGCCAGTAATGATTCAGAACAAGTATTTAAGGATATTAGAACAATTGAGACTGAATTGAAACGTTACGATGAAGCACTTTTTGAAAAAAAACGTTGGTTAGTCTTAAATAAATCTGATGTATTACCGACTGAAATGTTCGATGAGTTGATAGATGCGTTACGACTTCAATTGAAGTATGAAAATAAAATATTTGTAATATCTGCAGTGACAAAAGATGGCTGTAAAAAATTAATTTATGCAATATATGAATGGATAATTAGCCAGGATAAGATAAGTGAGTGAAAAAAGAAAAAAAATAAAAAAGACAAAACGCTGGGTTGTGAAAATAGGCAGTGCACTACTGACTGATAATGGATGTGGTCTTAAACATGAGTTGCTCGATAATTGGGTAAAGCAAATTATTGAGCTCAATGTACGAGGTGTTGAAATAGTTATTGTTTCATCTGGAGCAGTAGCGGAAGGTGTTGCAAGGTTGGGATGGAAAACGAGACCTAAAATCATTCATGAATTACAAGCTGCTGCTGCGGTAGGACAGATGGGGTTGATTCAAGGTTATGAAGTCTGTTTTCAAAAATACGGCAAACATACGGCACAGATTTTATTAACGCATGATGATATAGCTGATCGGGCGCGCTACTTGAATGCACGCACAACTTTGATAACCCTGCTTAAATTAGGTGTTGCACCAATAGTAAATGAAAATGATACGGTCGCAACTGATGAAATTCGAATGGGAGATAACGATACTTTGGCAGCGTTAGTGGCAAATTTAGTTGAGGCAGACTTACTTGTTTTATTAACAGATCAAGAAGGTTTATTTACCGTTAACCCCATATTAGATAGTTCAGCAAAGTTAATTAAAGAAGCGAAAGCAGGCGATAAAGTATTAGAAGATTATGCTGGCGATGGGGGTAGTTTAGGTAGGGGTGGTATGCGGACTAAATTGAAAGCTGCAATAATTGCAACGAGGTCTGGAACGCAAACTATTATCGCATCAGGAAGCATTCACAACAGCTTAATTAACATATCAAATGGTGAAGATGTAGGCACATTATTGACGACGACTAGAGGGCCTATAACGGCACGGAAACAATGGTTGGCAAATCAATCCTATTTACAGGGTACTGTCACGCTCGATGGAGGTGCTGTTATTGCCTTGATAAAAAATGGGAAAAGTTTGTTACCTGTTGGTATTAGTGCTGTTTGTGGTGATTTTAAGCGAGGAGAAATAATTTCTTGTATTGATAGTTCGGGTAATGAAATAGCCCGAGGGTTAACGAATCATGATTCCGCACAGGTTAGATTAATCATGGGCAAATCTAATAAAGAAATCGAAAAGTTATTAGGTCAACTTGATGAAGATGAGCTAATACATCGTGACAATTTAATTCTGCTCTAATGGTATATTGTTAACAGAGCATATTTTAGCTTTAAATAAAAACTGCTATCAAATAATGAAAAATTGTGTCTTAAAGTGCTCTCAGATGGCTATTCAAACGTGATTTATGTCTAGCAGCTTTGTTTTTATGAATGATACCTTTTGAAACCATCGCATCGATCACAGGTACAGCCGTTTGATAAGCCGTTTGAGCTGCTTCCTTGTTTTTTGATTCGATTGCGATGACGACTCTCTTTATTTGGGTACGTAACATAGAACGATGACTCGCATTGTGCAGACGCAGTTTTTCACTCTGACGCGCACGTTTTTTTGCAGATGCAATATTGGCCACTCTTCAAACTCCTGATTCATTCTCTAAAGGCGCGTCATCATGCGGATATTGAGGCAATTTGTCAATGCTTCAGTCAGGATATGATATCCTTTCTGAAATTAATTTAATTAGAATAAAAAACAACTAGATAGCCTATTTTTTTAATATTGATATTGATGATGAGAATACTCAAATGAGCCGCAAAATGTTGAAATCCACCTTCATAGTTGGAGCGATGACCACTGTCTCACGTGTTTTTGGTTTAATACGGGATGTTGTTATTGCACGTTTGTTTGGTGCTGGGGTTGGGCTAGATGTTTTTATTGTGGCTTTTCGTATTCCTAATTTCTTACGACGTTTATTTGCCGAGGGTGGTTTTTCACAAGCATTTATTCCTGTGCTGGCTGAATATAAAGAGCAACGCGATGGTAATTCTGTTAAAGCTTTGGTGGATCAAACTTCTGCGACTCTTGGCCTAGTTTTATTTGTGGTGATGTTATTGGGTGTGTTTGCCGCACCTTTAATCATTACCGTGTTTGCTCCAGGTTTTGAAGATACTAAACATGTCATTGCTACTGATATGTTGAGAGTCACGTTCCCATACATTCTGTTTATTTCATTGACAGCTTTTGCGACCAGCATTCTAAATACCTATAAACAATTTGCGATTCCTGCTTTTACGCCTGTTTTACTCAATCTTTCTTTGATTGGTTGTGCAATTTGGTTAGCGCCAAAAATGGATGTGCCAATAAAAGCATTGGCATGGGGTGTTCTATTTGCGGGTGTTGCTCAGCTATTATTTCAATTTCCCTTTTTGATGCGGCTTAATTTATTTCCTCGACCAGGATTAAAAAGAGATAAGGAAGGTATTAATCGAATCTTGAAGTTGATGCTGCCAACTTTGTTTGCAGTATCAATTGTACAAATTAACTTATTGGTAGACACCATTTTTGCATCTAATTTGGTAGACGGCAGTATTTCCTGGTTGTATTTTTCGGACCGAATGATTGAATTTCCTCTCGGTGTTTTTGGAATCGCTTTAGCGACAGTCTTATTACCTAATTTATCTGGCGAACATGCAAAAAATGAAACGGAGAAATTCTCTAGCATGATGGATTGGGCGTTGCGCTGGGTGTTTGTGATTGCCGTTCCTGCGGCGATAGGTCTCGCCGTGCTTGCGATTCCTATATTGGCAACTTTATTTCAATATGGTGAATTTACAACCTATTCCGCCATCATGACAGGGAAAAGTTTGTTGGCTTATTCACTCGGCCTGCCGGCATTTATTTTGATTAAAGTCTTTGTGACGGGATTTTTTTCTAGGCAAAATACACTAACACCAGTGAAGATTGGCGCATTTGCTATGATAGCAAACATAGGATTTAATTTCCTTCTAGTTGGGCCATTTGCACATGTTGGTCTAGCATTAGCAACATCGATGTCTGCTATTTTGCAGGCTATCTTGTTATATTGTTTATTAAGAAAAGAGGGTGTTTATCGTCCAAAACCAGGCTGGTTCAAATTTAGTCTACAGATTATTGTCTCGGTCAGTAGCATGGCTTGTTTGATTCATTATTTTGTAGCAGGGGCAGAAGAATGGTTTGCCTGGAATATGATACAGCGGATAGGTCAACTGACCTTAGGAATACTGGTTGGGGCGAGTTGCTATATTTCTGTTCTCTGGGTTACTGGTGTTCGCTGGCAGAAAATGACAATGCAGTACTGAGCGGTATAATTTACGAAATTTAAAGATTAATGGAATACATTCGCGGACTTCATAATTTGAAGCGACAAAGAAAAGATTGCGTTGCTACGATTGGAAATTTTGATGGTGTTCATCTAGGCCATCAAAAAGTTTTGGAGCAATTAAAAAAAACTGCAAGAGAAACGAGTTTAATATCAACAGTCGTAATATTTGAACCACAGCCTATTGAATTCTTTTCTCCAGGAAAAGCACCGTCACGGTTGACACGCTTACGTGAAAAAATTCAGCAGTTTTCTCGACATGATATTGACAGAGTGGTCTGTCTTAGGTTTGATCAACAATTTGCTAATCTATCTGCTGAACAGTTTGTTGATGATATTTTGTTAAAGGCATTGGCGGTTAAAGAATTGATTATCGGTGATGATTTCCACTTTGGTAAAAACCGACTAGGTGATTATAATTACTTGGTTAATGTGGCTGGTGAAAAGGGATTTAAGGTGGAGACGACGAATACTCTAAACTGCGAAAGAGAACGAGTGAGCAGCACCTTGATTCGTGAGGCATTGGCGAATGGTGAAATGGATAAAGCGAGCGAATTACTTGGAAGGCCTTATATGATCAGTGGGCGTGTCGTTCACGGGAATAAACGCGGAAGGACACTTGGGTTTGCAACAGCAAACATAGAATTACATCGGTACTTCTCACCAGTAGTCGGTATATTCTCTGGTCGTGTTCATGGGGTTGAAAATAGATCCTTAGATGCAATTATCTATGTAGGTTCAAGGCCTGTATTTAAAGGCAAGCATGACATACTTGAAGTGCATATTTTAGATTATAAAAATGATCTATATGGTCGACATTTGCAGGTTGAATTGCTTGAAAAAATACGTGGAGATAGTGATTTTATCTCGGAAGAAGAATTGATAAAACAAATAAAAAAAGATATTGAAGATACTAGAATCAGTTTAAAAAAATACATGAAACGATAAAGAATATATTGAGCAATGACGAATTATAAAGACACACTTAATTTACCTAAAACCACGTTTCCTATGAAAGCGAATCTTGCCCATCGCGAACCTGAGATGTTGAAGAGATGGCAAGAAAACGACCTGTATGGAAAAATACGCAAAAGCAAAGAAGGCGCCAGAAAATTTATTTTGCATGATGGCCCTCCTTATGCCAATGGTGATATACATATTGGTCATGCCGTTAATAAGATTCTTAAAGACATCATCATTAAATCACAAAGTTTAAATGGTTTGGATGCGCCGTATGTCCCCGGTTGGGATTGTCATGGTTTGCCAATTGAATTGCAGGTCGAAAAAAAGATCGGTAAGGCAGGTATAAAAATAGAACCTGATGACTTTCGTGATGCGTGTCGTGAATATGCATTCAAGCAGGTTAATAATCAACGCAAAGACTTTATTCGATTAGGTATCCTGGGGGATTGGGAAAATCCTTATCTGACGATGGATTTCAAAACTGAAGCAAATATTATTCGTTCGTTGGGAAAGATAATTGATGCAGGACATCTACATAAAGGTGTTAAACCAGTACATTGGTGTACCGACTGCGGTTCAGCATTAGCTGAGGCGGAAGTTGAATATGAAGATAAACAATCTTTCGCTATCGATGTGCGATTTAGGTCGACCGAAGAAGAGAAGCTATTGAGTTTTTTTGAAGTCGATGGGAAGTTTGAATCAGTTTCTATTGTGATTTGGACAACAACACCCTGGACCTTGCCAGCAAATCAAGCGGTAGCTTTGAACCCGAAATATGAATATGTATTAGTATCAAATAACAATGAAGCATTGATTTTTGCTGATGGCTTACATGAAGATGTTATGTCTCGTTATGGCATTGATGATTATAAGGTTTTAGGCACTTGTGTTGGTTCAAAGCTTGAAGGCCTTAAGCTGCAACATCCATTTAATGATCGTGTAGTGCCTATTATTTTAGGCGACCATGTGACTTTAGAAGTAGGAACTGGTGCCGTGCATACAGCACCAGGACATGGACAAGATGATTATATTATAGGACTACGTTATGGTCTCGAAGTTGATAACCCCGTTGGTGATAATGGATGTTTCTTGCCCAA
>CAJJDJ010000096.1 GCA_905182825.1 Thiotrichaceae bacterium UBA7359 | reverse complement strand
AATATCGTGAGGTACCCATAATAGTTCCGGTGGTGCCCATGGAGCTAACGAAGTGCGTTATCGTGCAATTTGTATCACGCCATATTTCCGGGCCGGTACCTTCATAATGTGCTCGAGAATTATCAGGATTTGCAAACTGATCGAGTATTCGACCTTTACCTTCCGCTTCCATTTCACGAGACACATCAATGGCTTTTTCCATACTACCTTCGGATGGGGTTAGAATTATTTCAGCACCAAAGACCTTCATTACCGCACGACGTTCAATACTCATATTGTCGGGCATGATCAATATCATACGATAACCACGTATTGCTGCTGCCATCGCCAATGCAATACCCGTATTACCACTGGTCGCTTCTATTAGCGTATCGCCAGGTTCAATTTCACCACGTTCTTCTGCATGTTTAATCATGCTTAGAGCTGGTCGGTCTTTTACAGAACCAGCTGGGTTATTGCCTTCCATCTTACCCAGAATTACATTACTAGTTTCACCCGGTAGACGTTGCAGTTTAACAAGGGGTGTATCACCAACAAAGAATTCCATTGTTTGGAAATCTGGAATTTTATTTTGTTTATTATTCATTATTCTTTTTAACTAAATTCATCGCCTCGCACAACTGTTCTCGCTAAAATTAAAGCATCTTCACGTCCCATCTTCGAAGGATAATAATTTCTTCGGATACCAATTTCATCGAATCCCTGCTCTATATACATTTTTATTGCAGAGAAATTAGATGGCCTGACTTCAAGAAATGTCATGTTTGCATTACGTTCAACGGCAATTTCTAATAGATGTACTAACAACATTGTACCCAGCCCTTTAGCTTGATAATCCGGATGTACGCATAAATTTAAAACATGTGATTCCCCGACTGCAATTGACATGAGACCATACGCTAGTAAAGCATCACCCTTCTTTATTACCCAACAACAATATCCCACATGCAAGCAGTCATTAAATATTGTTCTAGTCCATGGATATTTATATACCTGATTTTCAATTTCAATTACAGAATCCAGATCATGTTCTTGCATCGGCCTAAGATTCAATTCAGATTCCTTGATTACGGCGCTCATCTAATAGCCTTATAAATTTGCATAGCGAATTTGAGATCTTCCCATGCTTCTCTTTTGTCACCTGGCGAACACAGCAAGTAGGCCGGAGTATAAGTCACAATAACCGATAGTTCGCTATCTGGGTATTGATAACGATTACCGCGCATCTCACCAATCGGTCTTTCAAGCTTTAAAAGACTCTGTGCCGCAATACGGCCCATAGCTAAAATGATCTTTGGTTTTATTAAAACAATCTGTTGACGCAAATAAGATTCACAGGCGAGTATTTCTTGGGGTTGCGGATCTCGATTATTTTGTGGACTGGACTTTAATATATTTGAAATAAAGACTTGACCTCTTGTTAGTCTCATTGCTGACAACATGGAATTTAATAATTTTCCATCAAGCCCAATAAAAGGTTCTCCTCGTTGATCTTCATCGGCTTCAGGCATTTCTCCAATAACTAACCATTCTGCATTTGGATTACCCACACTAAATATAGATTGAGTACGTGATTCATGTAAGCTGGATTGCTGACCGACGGCGACCTGCTTTGCCAAAATATCTAGCGCTACGGATCGATCAACTTCTTCTATATGACTTTCTTTTGCATTACTTTTTTCGAACACATCCTCATTAATTGCTACAGGGGAGTCTTTTATTAACCAGATATCAATCCCCATCTCTTTTAAATATTGTCGTTGGTACGATTGCATTTATTTAGACTTGCGGATGCGCCCGTTCGCTTTTAGCAAACACTTTATTCAAAGCATTAATATAGGCTTTTGCAGAGGCGGTAACTATATCGGTATCCGCGCCCAACCCATTAACTATTCGACCATCTTTACCAATTCGCACCGTTACTTCCCCTTGTGAATCTGTGCCAGTAGTTATGTTATTCACTGAGTAGAGTTGCAGGTCACAACCGCTCTCTATCATACTTTCTATTGCTTTGAAGGTAGCGTCCACCGGACCTCCTCCTTCGGCAAAGGCACGTTTCTCTTCACCGCCCAGAGAAAGAGTGATTTCAGCTTTTGGTTTTTCACCAGTTTCAATACTTGCCTTAATTGACACCAATTTAATCCATTCATCCGCGCTTTCTTGAAGCGTATTACTGACTAAAGCCTGTAAATCATCATCAAATATTTCATGCTTTTTATCAGCTAAATCTTTAAACCGCGCAAACGTCGAATTTAGGTCTTCTTCTTTTTCAAATTTAATACCTAATTCTTCCAAGCGAGAACGAAAAGCATTACGACCAGAGTGTTTGCCCAATACCATGCGATTAGCATTCCAGCCAACATCTTCCGCTCGCATAATTTCGTAAGTCTCTCTACTCTTTAAAACACCATCTTGATGAATACCAGATTCATGAGCAAAGGCATTAGCGCCGACTATGGCTTTGTTCGGTTGTACGGGAAAACCAGTAATCGTTGAGACAAGTCGCGAGCAATGTATAATTTGAGTAGTATCAAGTTCTGAATCACAACTAAAAATATCCCGGCGTGTGCGCACAGACATGACTATTTCTTCAAGTGCCGCATTACCCGCACGTTCACCCAAACCGTTAATTGTACATTCAACCTGTCGTGCACCATTAAGGACTGCTGCCAATGAATTGCCAACGGCTAAACCAAGATCATTATGACAATGTACGGAAAATATTGCCTTGTCTGAGTTCGGTATATTTTCGATTAAATCACCGATCAATTGACCAAAGAACTGCGGTAAGTTGTAGCCCACCGTATCCGGAATATTAATCGTAGTAGCACCTGCATCAATGGTAGCTTCAATCACTCGACATAAGAAATCAAAGTCTGAACGACCGGCATCTTCAGGCGAGAACTCAACATTATCCGTATAGTTTTTCGCACGCTTTACTGCATGCACAGCCTGCTCAACAACCTGTTCTGGTTCCATACGTAATTTTTCACGCATGTGTATCGGCGATGTTGCAAGAAAGGTATGTATACGTGATGAGTATGCGGGCTTCAATGCCTCTGCAGCACGATCAATATCCTTGTCTAGGGCTCTAGCCAATCCACATACAGTGCTTTCTGTAACTGATTCAGCTACGGCTTTAACAGCTTCAAAATCACCCGGACTAGCGATCGGAAACCCTGCTTCTATAATATCAACATGCATTTTTTCCAATGATTTTGCAATACGAAGTTTTTCATCCTTCGTCATTGAGGCGCCTGGACTTTGCTCACCATCACGCAAAGTTGTATCAAAAATGATTAATTTATCTTTCATGAGTCTTTAACTCCAAAACTTATGCCCAGTCTAAGTTGATAGACGGTGCAATTCAATTAGGAAACCTGCGCTTTTATAAACGCAATACAACAACTGATTTTAAAAAATAGTGAATGTGCCCATCAGGGCAGGAGAAGTAACCAGCGTGGTAGTAAAGGCCGTACGTTTGCGCAGTTTTTGTCTATATCATTTTTTTTGAAAAAAATAATAAAATCAATGATATATGGCATTATTGACCGTAAATTTAAGGATTTTCTTCATTTATTTTTCTCGACTCACGATGTTTTCGTAATACAAACAGCGTTAAAATAGGACCTGATAATGCATAAAGTATGGTTATGGTACAAAGAACTAGTGAAGGTTCTACTGCAACAAGCACGAAAATTGCCACGATAATCAACACAGCCATAAAAGGAACTTTACCTTTAAGATCCAATTTTTTAAAACTATGGTAGCGAATATTACTGACCATGAGAATACCAGCGAGAATTGTAATGGGCAGACAAAATAAAATAACAGCCGACCCGTCATTTAAACCAAAATCAGAGCCAAACCAGATCATTCCTGCCAAAACAGCCGCCGCAGCTGGACTGGGTAATCCTTGAAAAAATCTTTTATCTATACTTGAGGCTTGCGTATTAAAACGAGCAAGTCGTAATGCTGCTGATGCTGTATAAATAAAGGAGGCCAACCAACCCAATTTACCGATATCTGATAAAGCCCATTGATACATTATCAAGGCCGGTGCTAAACCAAATGAAACCATGTCCGATAAGCTATCATATTCCATTCCAAACTCACTAGTAGTATTGGTTAAGCGGGCAATACGGCCATCTAAACCATCCAACACCATGGCAACAAAGATCGCAATTGCCGCTGGTTCGAATTGTTCATTTATGGCAGCGACAATAGAATAAAATCCGGCAAAAAGTGCCCCTGTTGTAAACAAGTTGGGTAATAAATAAATTCCACGTTTATGATTCGTCAAGATGCTCTAATCTCATTTGTGATATTGTTACAGTATTGTGAAGTGTACCTGCGAAACGTACTTACTGAAAGAAAGGGTTGAATTACACTTCAGCATATTTAGAAATCATCACTTTGAATAGCACTCGCAACTTCAGAATGAATGATTTGAGCAAGAATAGTGCTACCAGATTGAACATATTGACCCACTTCCACTTGTAGTTTTGATTCAAGCGGAATAAAGACGTCAACAACACAGCCAATATAAAAATAACCGCAGCGTTGTCCTTGGCCTGTACGTTCACCAGAGTGCAGATACATATGAAAACGACGTACAATGTCTTTTAATCTAATAGCAGTAACAACACTATCACCTTCATCAGATTTAAGATGGAAGTCAAAATGTCGTCTTGATTCGTTTTTATCGGGTAATGAGGACCATTGGTCTATGACCTTCCCTTCAATCGGGCTGCGAAAAGAATAAATATCGTGAGCACGCATCGTTATTTGTACGCGAAGAGTTTGGTTATGCAACCGAATTTCTTCAGCTTCTTCAATTAATGTAATAATTCCATGTACCGGACTAACGATTGCTAATGGTTGTGAAGGAATAACACGATTTGGATCACGAAATAAATAAATCGCCACAGATAATATTGTAAGTAAAATAAAGAATGTAACTGAACCAACCAAAAATTGCGCAAGAACTGTAAGCACAAGTAATATAGATAATATTGTCCAGGCTTCACGCGCGATTAATGGATAACGATTACTGGGCATAGCGGCTCATAAAGTAATGAATCGCGTCATTTCCAAATAGTTAACTAATTCTCGACTACAAATAAATTAGTTTTTGTCATGATCAACTAATTTATTTGCTTTAATCCAGGGCATCATTGAGCGTAGCTTTTCACCAACGATTTCAATACCGTGTTCACGACTTATTCTACGTTTGGCTTTTAAACTTGCAGCACCGCTCTGATTTTCTAAAATAAATTCTTTGGCAAATTCTCCATGCTGAATCTCGGTGAGAATCTTTTTCATTTCACGTTTAGTTTCTTCCGTAATGATACGTGGTCCACGAGTGAAGTCACCATATTCAGCTGTATTTGAAATCGAATAACGCATATTGGCGATGCCACCTTCATAGATAAGATCAACTATCAATTTTGTTTCATGTAAACATTCAAAGTAAGCCATTTCCGGGGCATATCCTGCTTCAACCAAGGTTTCAAAACCTGCCTGAATTAAGGCAGTGATACCACCACAAAGAACCGCTTGCTCTCCAAATAAATCGGTTTCTGTTTCTTCCTTGAATGAAGTTTCAATAATACCAGCTCGACCACCTCCATTCGCTGACGCGTAGGACAGGGAAAGTTCTTTTGCCTGTCCCGAAGCATCCTGAAATATTGCAATTAATGAAGGAACTCCGCCACCACCTACGTAGGTAGCACGAACTAAGTGCCCAGGGCCCTTTGGAGCAATCATAATCACATCGAGATCACGGCGAGGAATAATCTGTTGAAAATGAATATTAAAACCATGCGCAAATGCCAACGCTGCGCCTTTTTTAATATTAGGTTCGATCTCATGGCTATAGAGTTCTGCTTGATGCTCGTCGGGAGCAAGTATCATCACGACATCAGAACTGGCAACTGCATCTGCAACTGACTTCACATCTAAGCCGGCTGCTTTAGCTTTAACTTTAGATGGTGAACCTGCTCGTAGCCCAACACAAACACTAGCACCAGAATCCTTTAGGTTGTTTGCATGTGCATGCCCTTGAGAACCATAACCAATAATGGCAACTTGTTTCCCCTGAATTAAAGATAGCTCAGCGTCTTTATCATAATAAATATTCATAAACGTACTCTCGTAAAATAGTATTGTTAAGATTGGATGGCTTTATCGCCACGTGATAGTCCTGAAACACCTGAACGAACAACTTCAAGGATCATACTGTTGTCCAATGCTTCTATAAAGGCATCAATTTTTTCACCTGTGCCTGTCATTTCAATAGTATAGGTATTCTCTGTAGCATCAATTATTCGACCACGAAAAATGTCAACCATGCGCTTTGCTTCATCACGATATTCATTTTTTGTAATCAGTTTAATCAACATTAATTCACGTTCAATGTGGCGAAATTCATTGAGATCTACCACTTTAATAACATCAACTAGCTTATTAAGCTGTTTTGTTATTTGTTCGATAATTGCATCTGACCCAGAAGTTACTACAGTCATACGAGACACAGTTGGATCCTCTGTCGGTGCAACAATCAAAGATTCTATATTAAATGCTCGAGCTGAAAACAAACCGGAAACTCTTGATAACGCACCAGCCTCATTTTCCATCAGTAAAGAAAGTATATGGCGCATACTTACGCCAGCTCTCTATTTGTGTCTGTTGATAAATGCATTTCATGATGGCCCTTCCCAGCTGCAATCATAGGATAGACATTTTCTGTTTGATCAGTTACAAAATCCATCAAAACGGTACGATCCTTCAGTTCCAGTGCTTCTTTGATTGCACCTTCAACGTCGCTGCTTTTTTCAATACGCATGCCAACATGTCCATAACTCTCAGCCATTTTGACAAAGTCTGGTAAGGCTTCCATATAGGAATGCGAATAACGACTCGAATAAAAGAACTCTTGCCATTGTCTAACCATACCCATGTAACGATTATTTAAACTTAAGATTTTAATAGGTGTGCTGTATTGCAAACAGGTTGATAGTTCCTGGATACACATTACTAAGCTTGCTTCACCTGAAATACATGCAACGGTCTCATCCGGGAATGCTAATTTAACACCCATAGCCGCAGGCAAACCAAACCCCATGGTGCCCAGACCGCCGGAGTTTATCCAGCGTCGTGGTTTATCAAACGGGTAAAATTGTGCCGCCCACATCTGATGCTGTCCAACATCGGAAGTAACATAAGCATCGCCTTTAGTCAGTTCCCAGAGCTTTTCAACAACATACTGAGGCTTTATGACATCTGTTGTTCGATCAAACTTCAAACAATCAAGATCTTTCCAATCATTTATCTGTTTCCACCAATCTTCGAGAGCTTTTATGTTGGGATTTTCTTTTTCGTTTTTAAGAACGCTGATTAAATCCGAAAGCACATGCCTAACATCACCTACAATAGGAACATCAACTGGAACATTTTTGGCAATGGACGATGGATCTATATCTATCTGAATTATCTTTGCGTATGGACAAAACTTTTCTAAATCACCTGTTACCCGGTCATCAAACCTGGCGCCTATTGCGATGAGAAGATCGCAGTGATGCATACCCATATTGGCTTCATAAGTACCGTGCATGCCAAGCATACCAACAAATTGCTTATCCGTAGCTGGAAACGCACCTAAACCCATCAAAGTGTTCGTGACGGGATAACCTAATAGTCGTGAGAACTCTGTTAGTTCATTGCTGGCCTCACTAAGTACAACACCTCCACCTGAGTAAATCATTGGCTTCTTAGCAGACAACAGTAATTTTGCTGCCTTTTTAATCTGTCCTGGATGTCCTTTGACAACAGGACGATAGGAGCGCAATTCAACTTCTTGTGGATACTCATACTCACACGAATCTGCCGTAATATCTTTAGGAAGATCGACAACAACCGGTCCAGGACGACCACTAGTAGCTACATAAAAAGCTTTTTTTATGATCGCTGCCAGATCCTTAACATCCTTAACCAGAAAGTTATGTTTTACACAGGGACGTGTAATACCCATAGAATCTACTTCTTGAAAAGCATCATTACCAATCATATGAGTTGCGACCTGCCCAGTAAAAACGACCAACGGTATTGAGTCTAGATAAGCAGTAGCAATACCGGTAACAGCATTAGTCGCACCCGGCCCTGATGTCACCAGTACCACACCGGGCCTCCCAGTTGCACGAGCATAACCATCAGCGGCATGCGTTGCACCCTGTTCATGGCGCACCAAAATGTGTTCTATAGCGTCTTGTTTATAGAGCGCATCGTAAATATGTAGTACAGCACCACCCGGATAACCAAACAAATGTTTGATACCTTCATCTTTCAACGCGCGACAGAATATTTCTGCGCCACGGAGTATTTCTTTCTTTTTAGCCACTAGCCTATCAATTACCTATATTTTTTATTATACCCAAACAGCCGGAAGTTACTGAGATTCCGAGTTCAGGTCAAGTTATGTCTGTCGTATTGAGGATAATAAACAAAAACAAACCAAATCATCCTAAAAGCATCTCTAAAGTTTGAATCTATTCCTAGACACTTACCCTGCGGATTAATTCCGTTTATAGTCCTTTACCTGATAAAATATATTAGATAAACAAAATATATTTAGAATTAAACAGAATCTTAGAATTATTATTATTTAAAGTATATACCCGCTTATGAAAACATCACAATTATTAACCGCCACCTTACGCGAAGCTCCCGCTGATGCCGAGGTTATTAGCCATCAATTGATGCTACGTGCCGGTATGATTAGACAATTAGCTGCGGGAATCTATACATGGCTACCTCTTGGATTACGTGTTCTGCGAAAAGTCGAGACAATTGTTCGAGATGAGATGAATCGAGTCGGCGCACAAGAAATACAAATGTCGGCTATTCAACCTGCTGAATTATGGCAAGAATCTGGGCGTTGGGAACAATATGGCCCCGAATTGTTACGTATAAATGATCGTCATGAACGGGAATTTTGCTTTGGTCCTACGCATGAAGAAATAATCACTGATCTAGTACGTCGTGAAATTCGAAGTTATAAACAACTACCTATTAACCTTTATCAAATCCAAACTAAATTTAGAGATGAAATACGGCCACGTTTTGGCATTATGCGAGCTAGAGAATTCTTGATGAAAGACGCTTATTCTTTCCATCTCACTACTGAGTCATTGCAAGAAACCTATGAACAAATGCACGCGACATATTCAAAGATATTTACCCGATTAGGTCTGAAGTTTAGAGCTGTCATCGCAGATTCAGGTAATATAGGCGGCAACAAATCACATGAGTTTCATGTTTTGGCTGATTCTGGTGAAGACCAAATAGTATTTTCTGAAAATAGTAAATATGCCGCCAATCTGGAAAAAGCCGAAGCAATCTTACCAACACACTCACGTTCTGAAGCCGGCACATCTATAAAGACTATTGACACACCATCACAACATTCTATCGAGCAGATCTGTAAATTTCTGAAAGTCACTCCTGGGCAATGTTTGAAAACACTTATCGTTAAATCTGAAGATAATGGTTTGGTTGCCCTGATATTAAGAGGTGATCATGAATTAAATACAACTAAGGCAGAAAAGTTAACCGGTATTTTGAGTCCTCTTACTTTTGCTGATAACTCAGAAATCAAACTTTCCCTTGGTTGTGAAGTAGGTTCTATTGGTCCAAAGGGATTATCAATACCTATTTATGTTGATCACAGCGCCGGAAACCTGAGTGACTTTGTCTGTGGTGCGAATATCGAAGACAAGCATTTAACCGGAGTTAACTGGGAACGTGACTTACCCCTACCTACTACTGTCGATTTACGTAATGTCTGTGTAGGCGACATGGCAATTGATGGTTCTGGAAAACTGAAGTTTGCCCGTGGCATTGAAGTTGGACATATCTTTCAACTTGGAACAAAGTATAGCGAAAGTTTGAAAGCGAGCTGTCTTGATGAACAAGGCAAGGCAGTGACATTGACTATGGGCTGTTATGGTCTAGGCGTTACACGTGTAATTGCATCGGCAATTGAGCAAAACAATGATGACAAGGGAATTATCTGGCCAACGGCAATGGCACCTTTTCAGTTAGCTTTAATTCCGATCAATATGCATAAGTCGCAACGATTGCGAGAAGCAGTAATGTCTTTCTATGAGGAATTACTTACTGCAAATATAGAGGTTATACTTGATGATCGGCGTGAGCGTCCCGGTGTTATGTTTGCTGATATGGAATTAATTGGGATACCGCATCGTTTTGTATTCAGTGAAAAAGGACTTGATGCCGGCGAGATTGAATATAAATCAAGAACTAATACGGAACATGAGAATATAAACCTTAAAACAGCCACACAATTTATTACTAAACTGGTCTCCAGATAAAAAGACCATGAAATCAAAAATTAGGCAAGTTTCGTTTAGCACTATATATTTGAAAAATAATTTCTTTGTATTTATGTGTGAGTTTGAATATCAGTTAAATTTAATCCATCGTTCTCATTTAAAAAATCTTTAATTGATACCGACAGATGGCCTTCAGCTTGCTTGTGATAATCACTTAGATATAATTTCATCTTGCTAGATAATTGATTATTTTTAAACTCACTTGAAGTGATAGGTAACCTCACTGGCAAAATTTTATGCAAATCAAATAAAAATACTTTCCCCAAGTCTTTAGATAATAACCAGCTTCCATCATTTTCATTAACCCATTTATGTTTTTTTAACAGTTCAAGCAAATCGTTGATTTGATAATATGGTAGAGAAACCAATCCTTTCTTTAATTGTGACATGGATAAAGCATGTCCATCTTTTTGTGCTTCAACCAAATGTCTGAGAACTTGTAGAGCATCAATAAAAGTCCACCCTTTTTTACTTTGGTTTTCGATCTCATCTTCCATTCGAAACGATGAAAGACAAAATGTGATATGTGCACCAAATAGAACAATTATCCAAGAAATATATATCCAAATTAAAAAAAGTGGCACAATTGCGATTGCCCCATAGATATTCTCATAACTAGGCATTTCTTTGACGTAGATTCCAAAAGCATGATTAGCAAATTCAAATAAAACCGCACAAATAAAACCACCTAAAAAAGCATGTTTTTTTGACACATCACAATTAGGAACTAAGACATACAATAAAGTAAACGCTATTGTTGTGGTAAAAAATGGTAACCCACTAAATAATCGAGACTGTAAATCAAGAGAAGCTTCTACATCAATCACTACAGGTAATGACAGCACATAAGAAGTACAGGCCAAACTTACACCAATTAATAGAGGCCCCATAGTGAGGACCGCCCAATACATTAATAAGCGCCCAACAAGGCTGCGTTTGTTTTCTATAAGCCAAATTCTGTTGAAAGCATTGTCTATTGTTGCCATAAGCATTAAGGCAATTAGCACCAAAACCATGATGCCAGTAATTGTAAGTTCCGATGCTTTGGCTGAGAATTCACCAATATATTTCTGTATGCTTAGGTCAAACTCAGGCACAAAATTCTTAAATAAAAAGTCTTGCATGATGCCGGAGAACTCATGCAGAACAGAGATTTTTACAAACAGACCAAACATGATCGTAACTAAGGGAACAATTGAAAAAAGTGTTTCATAAGCCAACGAAGAAGCTGTCTGCATCCCACGTAAATCATAAAAATGTCGTAAAAGAAATCGGCAGAAATAGAACGCCTTAATTAAGCCAAATTTAATATGGTTGACACTGCTTTTCTGTATTTCATTAATTGATTTTTTCATATTGATCGATTTTTTTATCACGATTCAATGCATATCAGAGTATTATTGACATATCATGAATTTTTTCAATTAAATATACAATAATGGGGTCATCATGAAAGCGATAATTTATCATAATCCACGTTGTTCCAAATCCAGGCAAACACTGGCATTGCTTGAGGAGAAGGGCGTTGTTTTGGAGATTATTGAATATCTAAAAACACCGCCAAACCAACAAACTCTAAAGGAAATTATTAACAAACTAGATATCGCCCCAATTGATTTAATGAGAAAAAGCGAACCAGTATATAAAAAACTAAATATTAATAAGGAATCCAAAGATATTCAATCATTATTAGATGTTATGGTAGAAAACCCCATTCTGATTGAACGTCCTATCGTAGTAGCAAATGGAAAAGCCGTTATAGGCAGACCACCAGAATCAGTCCTCGACATTGTTATGATATGACACAAATTCTCGTTCTTTATTATAGCCGTAGTGGCAGTGTAGCTGAGATGGCACGCTATATCGCTCGCGGAATAGAATCCGTATCTGATTGCGACGCAATTCTACGAACCGTGCCTTCAGTTTCTACTACTTCTGAGAGTATTGAACCGGAGATACCTAAATCTGGTCCACCTTATGCCACACATGAAGACCTCATGAGTTGTGATGGTCTCGCACTAGGTAGTCCAACCCGATTTGGTAATATGGCATCACCTATGAAATATTTTATAGATTCAACTTCAGATGTTTGGGCATCTGGTAACCTTGTTGGGAAGCCAGCTAGCGTGTTTAGTTCCTCTGCGAGTTTACATGGCGGTCAAGAAACAACTTTGATTTCAATGATGCTACCTTTATTGCATCATGGGATGTTGTTGCTTGGTATTCCGTATACTGACTCTAATTTATCGACCACTAAAAGTGGTGGCACACCTTACGGCGCAACTCATGTTGCCGGAAGTAATAATGAACTTCCCATCAGCGAAGATGAAAAAATGCTTTGTATTTCTGTAGGTAAACGAATTGCAAAGCTTAGTAAAAAATTAAAAAATGGCTAGACTAAAAATCTATTTTAAGAATTTATTTTTGGGAGAATGTTTAATTAACTTGTTACCTCGAAGTAAGAAAATAATTTTTTAATTGATAATGAAGGCTTTTCACCGAAAAATACTCATGACCAATTTACCACGCAGCTTTGAAGAATTGGAAGACGAGGATTTTAATAGTGCCGATTTCAAAAATCACCTTTGAATCTAAAGTAAATAAAATACCTTATTATTAAATAGAGACAGCTCTGATTGAAGTGAGCAATTAACGGTGCTACTCGAAGTCAATAACAGTATTTTTTACTTAATCAACCCTTTTAAAAAAGGTATAGTTATTTTTCTTTTGGCAGCTAACGAAGCATGGTCGATCTTATCAAGCATAGACATCAACGTATCTAAATCACGATCTACTCGTCGAATAATAAATTCAATGACTTCATCACTTAATTCAAAAGATCGAAATCTGGCTTTTTGTTTTAAAATTTGAATTTTTAACTCATCATTAGGCAATCTAAGTTGGAAAACCTGGTCCCAGCTTAATCTAGATTTAAGATCATCAATCTCAAGTGATATGTTTATTGGTGAGGTATTGGCACTCATGATTAATGAATATCCATTATCACGCAATTCATTGTAGAGCCAAATCAATCCTTGCTGCCACTCGGGATGCCCAATAATACATTCGAGGTCATCAATACAGACAATATTTAAGTCACCTAAATCATGCAAGATTTCAACACTAATGTTTTTAAGTTGCTTCAGTGGAATATACGCGACATGAAAGTCTAGCTCATTTGCATGTTTAGTTACTGCTTGCAGAAGATGTGTCTTGCCAGTTCCCTTGAGGCCCCAAAGATATAAACTATGTGTAGTTTCACTGCTAGCTATCGATTTTAATAATTGCAACAAATTTTCATTTTCGCCCTGAAAAAACGTAGCAAAATCATTTTGCTGATTATGCTCAAACTGAAATGGTATCTGCGAGACAGATGAAGAGCCTGAGGTCATGGAGTATAGAAACTACTATTCAAATATTGCTCATAAAAAAATCTTAGCAAGACAGTGACTATTGCGGCAATCGGTAGCGCAATCAACATGCCAAAAAGACCAAACAATTGCGCCCCTGCCATAACGCTAAATATTACTGCAACTGGGTGAAGCCCAATGCGGTCTCCAATTAATAGAGGCGTGAGCACCATACCTTCGAGAATTTGTCCTAATCCAAAAATGATTAAAACATAAATAATATGTAGTACATCTTGAAACTGCATGAAAGCTGCAATCCCGGCAATAATAATACCAATAATAAAACCAAGGTAAGGAACAAAACTCACGAGTCCCACCGTCAAACCTATTAATAATGAAAATTCAAGTCCTACTATCCACAAACCAAGACTATAAAAAATACCTTGTGCAAGCATAACCGATAGTTGTCCTCTAAAAAACTCTGCTAAAACTGCATCGCAGTCTTTAGTTAAATAAGTGACAGCAATCTCATATTGTCTTGGAATTAACTTTCTAATCATACCAACGAGAAGATCCCAATCTCTAAGCAAATAAAAAGTGACTACTGGGATCAATAATACATAACTAAACCAAAGTAAAATTAATTGTCCAGAAGCGGATACCTCAGTGAAAAACTTCGTACCAAAACTTCCAAATGTTTGCCACTGCCCTAATGAAATTCTTTCTAATTGATTTAAATCAATGCTGTTTACATCTAGTCCAAAACGTTGTGAAATCCAAGGTAGAAAACCTGTCTGTATCCAGTCAATCATCTCGGGGATTCGAATAAATAAGTGCTTAATCTGTTCTTCAATCAACGGGAAAACAATCAATAAGAAACATATCCCTGTGACCGACATCAAACAAAACACTAAGACTACAGACATGGTTCGTGACAGTTTTATCGTTTCCAGCTTGTCTACAGCAGGATCACCAAGATAAGCAAGGAAGACGCTGATAAGAAAAGGCGTCAGTATAGGTGCCAATAGATACAATAAATATCCAAAGATTATTAATACTGTCAGTATTAGCCATTTTTGAGCATCAATTGTTTGTGTATTCATTTTGGTAGTAAACGATAAATTAACTGCTCATTTTTACCAACTAGCATAAGTGTTTTCCCCAAAGCAATAGATTGGTTAATCGCAGATAGCCCACCTCGATTAACCAATGTAAACATGACTTCATTTCTGGAAACTCGTTTAACTTGGACTGAGCTGATAGATTGCACTGATTCAAGATACGATAAAACTCTAGCATATTTATTCAGATCATCAATATCCACCACTAATAATTCGATTATTTCTGTAATAGATGGACCTGTATTTGCATATTGTGTTGCGATTTTATCTGCGAGTTCATCAATACCTTCATTTAAAACTATTTCGGCTAGCACACCCTGACTAGTCCAGTTCTCAGTTTGAGGATTCATATATGCCGTCCATTTTGATTCCCAGAGATTTGGTAAAACTTGAATGATTTTTGCCGTCAAAATAACATCAGCCTGGTAACGTTTTGACGCATCTAAAATCGGACCTTCAAAATCGCCCCATACATCACTAACATTTATTTGTGAGCTATCTTCAAGGTCAAGCAGTGGGAACATTAATGTTAGACCTCTAGTCGTTGCGACTTCATCTAGCATATTCATATATTCAGGATTATCTTCAAAACTAACAAAATGACGAATTTGATTTTGCTCATAGGCTAACCAAACCAAAATCGATGGTCGCTCCTGCCCCCAAATCATTAACCCATAGTTTCTGAGCCCTTCGTTTAAAGCTGTTTCGTTAAATTGAACCGACAATTCTAAAAATTGAATGTCCTTCTGTTCTTGCTTGTCTACTTGCTTATACCGAAATTGTTGAACATATCTCTCTGAACGTTCGATAAGAGGAAGAATGTCACTACTATTTCTTATTTTTCTATCCCCGGTAAGTTTTATTAGAACCTGAATAAGTGCATGTCTTATAGCAAGCTTACGTTTAGAAATAGATTCATCAGTAACCGGTATTGTCGCTTGGTAAAGACCTGAAACCTGAATTGCAGGAACATTTTGAGCTAGGAGCGCGGATATAAATAGCAAAATTATTATTCTAAATTTCATGTTGAGCACGCTAAGCAAGACTTGTCCTTAAGTCAAGGATTGCGAGAAGCTAACGACATAGATACCATAGCCACATGACAAAAAAGATAGAAAAAAAACTTAGCTATAAAAAAGCCGGCGTCAGCATTGAACGTGGTAATGAACTGGTCAAAAGACTGAAAAAAACTGTCAGTAATACTCATCGACAAGGTGTGATGGGAGGACTCGGGGGCTTTGGAGCATTGTTTGATCTAGGTTCATTAAATTATAAACACCCCATATTAGTGTCTGGCACAGATGGTGTTGGTACTAAAATTAAACTCGCTATTGATAATAACAGACATGAGTCTATCGGCATTGACCTAGTCGGAATGTGCGTAAATGACTTAATCGTACAGGGAGCAGATCCTCTTTTTTTCCTCGATTATTTTGCCTGTTCCAGTCTTAATGTTGATGTTGCTGAAACAGTCATTAATGGTATCGCCGAAGGGTGCACTTTGGCAGGCTGTAGTCTCGTGGGAGGTGAAACTGCAGAAATGCCGGGAATGTATCAGCCAGGTGAATATGACTTGGCGGGTTTTTGTGTCGGTGTGGTTGAAAAAGATGAAATAATAACCGGTCAAGGGGTCTCCGCGGGTGATACGGTGATTGCTATTGCTTCAAGTGGTTGTCATTCAAATGGTTATTCTTTAGTTAGGAAAATTATTTCTGTTACCAATCAAGATTTATCTGAACTATTAGCAGGAAAAACACTGCTAAACCACCTACTTGAACCAACCCGAATCTATGTAAAACAAATCCTCGGCTTGATTAAAGAAGTTCCTATAAAAGCAATCGCACACATTACTGGTGGTGGATTAATTGAAAATATTCCCCGAGTCATCCCTGATGATTTAGCAGTAAAAATAGAGGCCAATAGTTGGAAGTTACCTCCTATATTTGAATGGCTACGTGAGAAAGGCAATGTTGATTCCCACGAAATGTATAAAACTTTTAACTGTGGTGTCGGGATTGTTTTATGCGTAGATAATGATAATGTGAGCAAGACACTATCCTACTTAACAGATATTGGTGAAGATGCCTGGGTAATTGGACAAATTAAAGACGACAACAAGTTCAACGGAAGCGTAGACATAAGTTAACAAGTACGATCCGAGGCTAGGATTTATTATCCTTTTGATTAGCAGGGTAACGTGATTTCTGTATGTCTTTTACAAGGTAAAGTGGTCTGTTTTTAGTTTCGTTGAATACGCGTCCCAGATACTCTCCGATAACACCTAGCGCAAGAAGCTGTATGCCTCCAATAAAAGTAATTAAGACAACTAATGAGGCATAACCGGCGACAGGATCTCCATAAAGAAATTTCTTTATAATAATGAGAGAACCAAAAACTAGTGCTATAAATGCCGATAGCACACCGACCATAGAAGCTAACCTTAAAGGTAAAACAGAAAAAGAAGTTAAGCCCTCGAATGCCAGATTCACTAAGCCCCAAAAACTCCATTTTGTATCTCCCGCGTACCGTTCATCGCGTTCATAGGTGATTTCAACTTGTGAGTAACCCACCCATGCAAACAAGCCTTTCATGTACCGATGCTTTTCTCGCAATTTTAACAAGGCATCTAAAGCATCACGACTTAACAATCTAAAATCACCAGTATCTTTAGGAATTTTTATATCACTTAATTGATATAGAAAACGATAATACATATAAGAGGTCATTTTTTTAAACCAACTCTCCCCTTTCCTTTTTAGCCTTTTCGCATTAACAACATCATTGCCATCGAGCCATTTATCAACTAACGCTGGAATTAGTTCAGGGGGGTCTTGCAGGTCGGTATCTATCACGACCACAGCATCACCGAGTGCATGATCCAGCCCCGCAGTCAAAGCGATTTCTTTACCAAAATTTCTACTTAAATCTATTATTGTAATCCTTGGATCATTGCTACGTTGCTTGCACATTAGTTCAAGAGTGTCATCCTGACTACCATCATTCACATAGATAACTTCCAGCTCCAGATCTAAACCTTTGGTCGAACTGATGAATCTTGAATAAAACTCATCTAGACCAGCAGATTCATTATATGCGGGTGCCACAATAGACAATATTTTTTTTCTGTTTGATTGTATGTTGTTCATGTAACTTTATTCTTTCTCAGCAACAACAATTATTGATAAACCGAAAGGAAATGAGAATTTACGAAGAATAATAGTCTCCAGGCTAAATATTTTTTCAAATAAATGGTTAATAAAACGATTTGGTAGAGTTAAACTATCGATTTTTGCCGGAGGGAAGACCTTATCTTTAAGTCTGGCTATAAGCGCTAATGGGAATAAAAATGAATTAAAATAGGAGATATAATTCACATTCCAACCATTATTTTCTATGATTTTTTTCAACTGCCCAACCGTATACCTTCTTTTATGATGATGTAATTCATCGTGTTTGGTCCAGAGAAACTGATATGCTGGAACCGTAATTAATAATTTTCCTTTACTCTTAGCCCAATTTTTCAATATCGATAAACTTTTTTCATCATCATTTATATGTTCCAAAACATCTAACAATACGATTAAATCATTTTCTCTATTTATAGCTGTAGGGAAGTTATCGGGTAACTCCCCTTTAACTACTTTGCCTATTTGCCTTGATTGTGCTCTTGCCAAGGCATTATCATCCCTTTCAATCGCTATTAATTCACCATATTGTGATAAAAACTCAAGATTATCACCGTTACCACACCCCGCATCCATTATTTTAGAATCTAAACCAAGCCCAAAAGTATCAATAATACTAGCAATTATTTTTCGTCGCGCAACCAACCACCAATGTTGAGTTTCAACCTTATACATCTCATCAAACAATTCATTTTCCATAGCTGAAACCCAATCGTTTTATTTCTGTTTCTCTTGAATTTTAGCAAGGAAACCACGCAATATTTTCCATTCACTTTCATCTAATCGTGCTCGATTAAATAGACGCCGCATCCTATGCATCAATCGTCGTGGGTAATTGAGATCATGATAGCCTATCTCAATCATGCATTCTTCTAGATGCTCATAAAACATTTCTATTTTTTCCTGGCTTACAAAAGACACCTTCTCTTCTTTAGCGACACCATCATCCGCATGACGTTTAAGGAATAATTCATAACATATAATCTGTACTGCCGACGCTAGGTTTAAAGAACTATAATCAGCATTAGTCGGTATCTGTAATACCAAATTGCCTAATTCCATCTCTTCGTTACTCAAACCAGAGTTTTCTCTTCCGAAGATAATAGCAACATCTCCAACATTAGAATCAGCTAGCTTTTCTGCACATTCTCTCGGTGAAACCATAGGCCAAGGAATACTTCTTGTCCTGGCGCTGGTTGTAATAACCATTTGACAGTCTGAAATAGCTGATTTTAAATTATCATGCATACTTGCATTCGCTAAGATATCGTCGGCTCCTGTTGCTCGGGCTGTTGCGGCGGCAGATGGAAATTCTTTCGGATTGACCAAATATAGATTATCCTGCGCCATTGTTTTCATTGCCCGCGCGGCGGCCCCAATATTGCCCGGATGTGTCGTGCCAACCAGAACTATGCGTACATTATTAATTATCGAATTCATATTTAATCACTACACTCATCTTTTCAGTCAACGTAGAATACGTTCTTAATATTTCAAGGATTTAAAACACTAATGCATCCAATGCTAAATATTGCAATACGTGCTGCCCGGGCAGCAGGAGATCTAATTGTACGTGAAATGGATCGCGTAAGTGACATTTCTATCGATATCAAAGGTAAAAATGACTTTGTTACAGAAGTCGACACACAAGCAGAGTTTACGATTATAAATATAATTAAAAATTCCTATCCAGACCATGCCTTCTTATGCGAAGAAAGTGGTGCGTCTGGAGAAAGTGATTTTCTTTGGATAATCGATCCCCTCGATGGCACTACAAACTTCCTACATGGATTCCCTCATTTCGCAGTGTCGATTGCTCTTCAGCATAAAGGACATCTTGACCAAGCCGTGATTTATGACCCTTTAAAGCAAGAATTATTTACTGCTTCAAAAGGTAAAGGTGCTCAACTTAATAATAAAAAAATTCGCGTAAGTAATCGTAAAACATTAGATGGTGCACTGCTAGGCACCGGCTTTCCATATGGTGATACACATAGCGTGGATGAGTTTATCAACAGCTTCAAATCATTATACCCCGAAATTGCAGGCATTAGACGCGCTGGAGTGGCCTCGCTTGATTTAGCTTATGTCGCTTGTGGTCGTCTAGATGGTTTTTGGGAGTACGAACTAAAACCATGGGACATTGCTGCGGGGGCACTATTAGTACAAGAAGCAGGTGGTATAAATAGTGAGCTATCAGGAGATGTAGATTATATGGGGAGTGGAAATATTATCTCTGCTAATCCAAAAATGATAAGAGCCATGTTAAAGGTTTTGTTTTAACTATAATTTCTTCTTTTCTATATTTTATAATCCGTGTTTTTCTAACAAGATTTTTGTATATCTGGAGTTATATTTATCTTTAACTAGGCACAGGGCAAAAACGATAACACATTCGTCCTGATGAATTCTTTGGCGGCGAATGTGAGTCATCACTATTGAGCATAAATGATAGCCGTGTCAATCATCGCTTGTTAACTTCTATACAATTAAAGAAGCCTTCACATTTAGTGCCAAAATCGTGAGAATACATATGAGGTGCAGGCAAGAAATAAGAACGTCAGAATAAACACTATTCATCATTCTTATTAATAATTTAGTTTAGAGTATTTTTCAGGCATGAAATAACCGATGCTGCAAAAACAAGCCGCATCGGTTATTTCATTTTCATGGTTTATCTGTTATCTAGTTCTATCCCCTACAATTTGAAGGTCTTATTTTTGCTGGAACGGTACCAGAGCATGCCCATACGACACTACCACCCGAAAAATCAGGTGTAAGGGTTATTGTGTTTGTAGGTGAGGGAGCTACAGCAGCAGTATATGTAACTGTGATTACACCTAAAGCACCGATCTCAACAGAGGTAACCGCATTACCTGTTATGGTATTACCTTCGGCTACACCAGCAAGTGCGTTGGTTGTTGGGATAACTCCAGTAGTTGCTTGGGTCTCCGCAACAGCCATTTTTACCGAACTTGCGAGGGTCAGGCCTTCAGAGGCACTCGCTCTTGCTGTATAATCTTGATATGACGGAATTGCGACTGCAGCAAGAATACCAATAATAGCAACAACGATCATCAACTCTATTAAGGTAAAACCCAATTGTGATTGTTTCTTCATTTTTATCTCCTGTGGTGATGTGATAATACTGTGGGGGAATCATTCCACAACAGAATTATAGCAAATATTTTCGTAGGTGGTTAATATGCATGAATTAATTAACTAAATAAATCATTATTTATTAAATTATGGTTTATTTTTGATAAAAATAATTTTTAAGGACATAACATGAATCTACACGAATATCAGGCTAAAAAACTATTCGAGGACTACGGCATACCTACTCCATCAGGCAAATCAGCAGAATCTATCGCTGAAGCAAAACAATGCGCCTTGGACCTAGGAGGTGATGCATGGATAGTCAAGGCTCAGGTTCATGCTGGCGGCCGAGGCAAGGCTGGGGGAGTAAAAATCGCCAAAGGGCAAGAAGAACTTGAGTCCATTGTCGGCTCATTACTCGGTTCTCAGTTAGTGACGAAGCAATCAGCTCCGCATGGACAGCCTGTTAACCGAGTTCTAATTGCCTCACTTTCAGATATCGCTTCTGAATTGTATCTCGGTTTAGTTGTAGACCGCGCGAGTCGTCGTGTTGCCATCATGGCATCATCAGAAGGTGGAATGGATATTGAAGAAGTCGCCGCCACTCAACCGGAAAAAATTATCAGCGTTATTGTTGACCCTGTACTTGGATTACAGGCTCATCAATCACGCCGAATCGGTTTTACACTTGGATTTGATAATAATCAGAGAAAACAATTAACCTCAATATTACAAGCTTTATACAACCTGTTTATCGAAAAGGACCTGAGTCTTGTTGAAATCAATCCCCTCATAATAAATAAAGAGGGTGGTTTAGTTGCCATCGATGCAAAAGTAGGAATTGATGATAATGCCCTCTTTAAGCATCCCTCACTTGAAGAACTACGAGACCCTACTCAAGAAGATGAAAAAGAAAATATCGCGCGTCAGTTTGACCTTAATTACATTACTCTAGATGGCAATATTGCCTGCATGGTGAATGGCGCCGGTTTAGCAATGGCAACGATGGATATTATTCAATTATATGGCGGAAAACCTGCAAACTTTCTTGATGTAGGCGGCGGTGCAACTGCCGAAAGAGTTGCAGAAGCATTCAAACTAATTGTCTCTGACAAAAATGTGGAAGCTATTTTAGTCAACATCTTTGGCGGTATCGTACGTTGTGATTTAATCGCAGAGGGCATTATTCAAGCAGTAAAAGAAGTCGGTGTCGACGTCCCAGTAGTCGTTAGGCTAGAAGGGACAAATGTTAATGAAGGTAAAGCTGCTCTCGTCGAAAGTGGTCTCGACTTACTTGCGGCAGAGGACCTCTCTGATGCTGCTCAAAAAGCAGTTGCTGCTGTTGGAGGTGCAAAATAATGGCTATCTTAATCGATAAAAATACTAAAGTAATTGTTCAAGGGTTTACCGGTCGCCAAGGTACTTTTCATGCTGAGCAAGCCATTGAATATGGAACACAATTAGTTGGTGGCGTTACTCCTGGGAAAGGTGGTGAAACCCATCTGAAAAAACCTGTCTTTGATACGGTTACAGATGCAGTTAACGAAACAGGTGCTAATGCCAGTATGATAATGGTGCCGCCTCCATTTGCAGCAGAAGCAATAACAGAGGCTGCAGAAGCAGGGATTAATATCATCGTCTGCATCACTGAGGGTATACCTGTTATTGATATGGTAAAGGCCAGAGCTTATGTTGACCAATTTCCAGATATAAGACTTGTTGGGCCAAATTGTCCTGGTGTCATTACTCCTGGTCAATGCAAGATAGGCATAATGCCCGGTAGTATTCATAAGGTAGGCAGTATTGGTGTCGTTTCACGCTCTGGTACGCTTACTTATGAAGCAGTTCACCAAACCACCATGAACGGACTTGGGCAAAGTACTTGTGTCGGTATTGGTGGCGATCCTATCAATGGTACGAACTTCATTGATTGCTTAGCGTTGTTTCAAGAAGACCCTGAAACAAAAGGGATCATTATGGTGGGTGAAATTGGAGGTACTGCTGAAGAAGAAGCGGCGCAATTTATTAAGGATAATGTTACTAAACCTGTCGTTGGCTACATTGCTGGCGTCACGGCACCACCCGGAAAAAGAATGGGGCATGCTGGCGCTATTATTTCAGGTGGTAAAGGGACTGCTGATGACAAGTTTGCTGCACTTGATGAAGCCAATGTAAAAACGGTTAAGTCTCCAAGTGAGCTTGGAACTGCCATAGCAGAGTTATTATGATGTAACTATTGTTTTTCTGTTGATCAAAATTTTATTGAGACATCCATATTCAGTCACACCAAAAAAAAGTTATGATTTAGTTAGCATATAACGTCAAAATGGGTTGTCTTTTGTGTTGTGTCTGTTTGTATATCTTTATGATTTTTGTCTTTATTTCATCAGGCACCATTTTTCCTTCCAGAAAGTCATCGATTTGGTCATAGCTCAGTCCCAGTGCTTCTTCATCTGATTTACCTGGGGATAAACATTCCAGATCGGCAGTAGGTGCTTTTTCGATAATTGTGTTTGGCACTCCTAACGTGCGACTAAGCACTCTTACCTGACGTTTGTTTAGGCCAAATAGCGGAGCTAAATCACAAGCACCATCACCGTGTTTAGTATAAAACCCTGTTATATTCTCAGATGAATGATCTGTTCCGATCACTAATCCACGTAAAATACCTGCTACCTCATACTGAGCAATCATGCGCATTCTGGCCTTAACGTTACCCTTAGCATAATCACATTCTCGTTCCTGTAGTTGTATCAAAGTTTGTTCTGTTAGTGCCCGTATTGTTTCATCATGGATCGAATCAACCCCTGTTTTTACATTTATAATTAGGCTATGAGATGGTTGTATAAAACTAAGCGCGATTTGCGCATCTTCTTCATCAAGTTGTTCTCCGTATGGCAGTCGTATGGCGATGAAATAATATTCAATATTTTCTTCTTCATTAAGTTGATCAACCGCAATTTGCGCTAATCGACCACAAGTACAGGAATCAATACCACCACTGACACCAAGTATTAAATATCTTAATCCTGAATTTTTTAGTGTCTTTTTAATGAAATCAACACGTCGCTGAATTTCAAACTCAGGGTCAATGTCAGGCAAGACCTTCATTTCCATTATTATTGTATTTTCGTTTATGCTCATAATGAATACTATCTAAATAAAAATTGAACTAAGGTGCGTTGGCTTCTACGATGAGGCACTTTATTAAGAAATAGACTAGAAACCATAAGAAAATAGAGTGCGCACTACTTAACCTGAATTTCTTTAACTTCATAGAGTCCAGGATGGTTCGGATAATTCAGCTTTAGCACTCTTAATGAATCATTTGAGAGCTCATCCATTTCAAGTATGCGGTAAGCTTTGGCCATGACAACTAAAGCTTCAGGCACAGCAGGTGTCTTAGGATAATTTTCTATCACATATCTCGCCCTGTTAGCAGCAGCGATGAATGCCCCTCGGCGCATATAATAATTTGCAACATGGACTTCGTTTTTTGCTAGGGTATTTCGTAAATAACGCATCCGCTTGGATGAATCTTCTGCATACTCACTATCGGGAAACCTATCAACAAGCTCTGAAAAGTTCTGAAAGGCCGTAAAAGCTGAGCCCGTATCACGTTGTGATTCATCAGTTGGCATATATCGCTGAAAAATACCTTTACTCTTATTAAAGTTTGTTAGACCTTTCAGATAGTAAGCATAATCAACATGTGCGTTTTGAGGATACATTTTAATAAAGCGATCACTTGCTGCAATTGAAGCAACCGGAGAGTCATCTTTGTAATGAGCATAGGCTAAATCTAGCAACGCCTGTTTCGCATGCGTTCCAAATGGAAATTTAGCTTCCAATTTTTGATAATATTCAATAGCTATACTGTATGAACCACTATCCAGCTCACCTCTTGCCTCAATATAAAGGCGTTGAGCATCCCAGCCGTCAGTATCATCACCCTTATCTTTGAAATGAGAACAACCCGAAAGTATAAAAATCAGTAAAAAAAATATTGAATGTCGCATAGACTGTAGGTTAGCTCAAACCTATCCTGAGGGCAAAGCTTCATACACATGTCTAAACTTCAATTACAATTAGTTATACCAGACGAACTATCCGGCAAACGCCTCGATAAAGCGCTTTCATCCTTGATCCCGGAACATTCACGTTCTCGAATTCAATCATGGATTAAGTCTGGAGATGTGAACATTAATGAATCAACTTGTAATCAGCGCTCTGAAGTACATGTCGGTGACATTATCGTAATAGATACTTGTATTAACAATATTGAAAAACATCAAGCTGAAGCAATCAACTTAGATATTCTGTATGAAGACGAAGCATTAATTATTATAAACAAACCTACTGGTTTGATAATACATCCTGGTGCTGGAAATCCTAATCACACATTAGTCAATGCCTTATTAAATTTTGATGAAAACCTTGATGCTATTCCACGAGCAGGGATCATTCACCGTTTGGACAAAGAAACAACGGGCGTCCTGGTTGTTGCACGTACACTCGAATCACATACCATTTTAGTTAATCAACTTCAAAAACGAGACATAAAGCGTGAATATCAATCAATAGTTTGCGGTCAACTCACATCAGGTGGCTCTATTGAAAACAGAATGGGAAGACACCCAAAACAACGCACTAAAATGGCCGTTATAAATAACGGAAAAATAGCAACTACTCACTATAGGATAATCAAGAAATACCAACATTACACACACCTACATGTACAACTGGAAACAGGAC
>CAJJDJ010000095.1 GCA_905182825.1 Thiotrichaceae bacterium UBA7359 | reverse complement strand
GGGTGGTAACTTAAAACTAAGTGATGATGAGATTAAGGCTGCGGTAGATTATATGGTTAAACAGGCACTGTAAGTCTTTTAAATTTGTTTGAAATCACAGAAGGGAGTTTATTGCTCCCTTCTTTACCTTTCGAGTAATTTAGGTAGAAACGTCTATTTTAACCTTAAACTCGTTTGATAAGATTCCTCTGATAACTTATCCCAACTCGCATAATTAGATCGAAAATTTTCATACGCATCATATACTCGTTTGAAGGTTGAACTATCCGCAGCTTCTTCATCAAGCGTTTCTTTGGTTAGGCGTTTAAAGTTTAATAATACCTCCTTCGGAAACTCTAAGATCTGTACATTTTGTTTCTTTCTTAGCTCAGTCAATGCTTGTTGATTATGGTATTCCATCTGAGCATAGATACGTTCACTTGTTGCCGCCGCTGCCATTTCGACCATTTTCTGTAAATCTTTTGGTAATAAAGACCATTTTGAATCATTGATCATCAGTTCAAAAACGGTACCCGGCTCATGCCATCCAGGATAATAATAAAATTTAGCAGCACGATCGAGACCTAAACGCATATCATGAAATGGCCCGACCCATTCAGTAGCATCGATAGTCCCACGCTCCAAAGCCGTGTAAACTTCACTTGCTGCCATTAAAACTGGATTACCACCTGCTTTTTTAAATACTTTGCCTCCCAGTCCCGGGATACGCATACGTAATCCCTTAATATCTCCCATTGATTTGATCTCCTTATTAAACCATCCTCCCATTTGTACGCCGGTGTTACCCATTGGAAATGCCATTAGGTTAAATGGCTTATAGATCTCATTCCAAAGTTCCAGTCCGCCGGCATTATATAACCAGGCATTCATACCCTTTGCAGTCATGCCAAATGGTACGGATGAAAAGAATTGTGCCTCGGGCACCTTTCCCGCCCAGTAATAGGGTGACCCATGACCCATCTCGACAACACCATTTGAGACAGCATCAAATACTTGCAACGCTGGAACAAGCTCGCCACCCGCATAGACATGAATATCTAATCGACCATTACTCATCGTACGTACATCATCAGCAAATCGTTCGGCACCTTCCTGAAAAATCGGAAAATTAGCTGGCCAAGTCGTCACCATCTTCCACTTAAAGATTTTAGAGAGATCAGCACTAGCTTCATTACTAACTTCGGAATCACTTGCTCCACCACAAGCAGTTAAAAAAACAGTAAATGATAAATAAATAAAAAATTTATATTTGTTCATAAGTTATTTTGCCTTTAGTTAATTCTGTTTTCTAGTCATACAATCTTTTCTGCGATTTCAAACTACAGAGTCTCTATTTACTTCCCAATATTTTAATTTTACTTTATCGAATTGTTGCTCAAGTGCTTCCAGTCCATTTTCTGCAATATATTCACGCTCAGAACTACTTATGGGTATTAAACAAGCGACACGTGTACGATTAATCGGGATTAATTCAAGTGATTGATCGAACGAATATGGTAATGATACTAACCAATTATCACAAAGTGCCCCTTCTAACCAAGGTTCACCAATAGGAACTGTATTGGTATATTCAAGGCCATGTTGCGAGTGAAAGTAAGTCACCATCGCAAGCATTTGAACCATGCGTTTCGTATCAACAGGAGATACAACAAAGAATTCATATCTATCAGATATTTCATTATTGATTTTCGATGCCCCAACCGAGCAATAAACCCACTGATCACATCTCTTACCTGGTGAAAACTTTATCACCTGAAACTCAGGAATGATGTCCTTAATGGGTCCTTTATTCCAAGTCATCAACTCAAAATCATGGCCTTCAAAAAAAGTCTTAAAATGTTGAATAATGTTTTCTATCTCTGACGCCATAATATTTCCTTTTACAATTATTTATACTTTTCTTTAATTTTAAGAATGAGCTAGTTTATTCGAGTACTGAGCATGACATTATGAGAAGCTTAGTTTATGTTCCAAGATATGGTCATCGCAAAAGTGGAAAAAAACAGTACTCGAATAACATACTATTCTGATCATGCAGGTTGGAGATTTGCATAAGACGCGACCAACCATTTACTACCGGCTCGTTCAAAGTTAACTTGTATTCGCATATGTCCGCCACTGCCTTCAAGGTTAAGAACAATACCTTCACCAAATTTAGCATGTATTACTCGTTGTCCAAGAGATAATAAATCATCGCTATTTGATGCTGAGATTTCATTATTAGTAAATAATGATTCTGTGACACTGCCTCCGAGACGAATATTGTTACGTAACTCAGAAGGAATTTCGCTTATAAACCGCGATGGCGATGGATAGTAATCAGAACCATGCATCCGACGATGTTGTGTATGAGTTAATGTTAAAGTTTGTTTCGCTCGTGTTATACCGACATAGCACAGTCGACGTTCTTCTTCTAACTGAACTAAATCTTCGCTGCTTCGCTGATGTGGAAATAAACCTTCTTCCATACCGACAAGATAAACGTCTGGAAATTCTAAGCCTTTTGCAGAATGTAACGTCATCATCTGCACGCAATCGGAGCTATCACCTGCCTGTGTTTCGCCTGACTCTAATGCCGCATGAGCCATGAAGGCTGATAAAGCATCCATTTCAGCGAGTTCATCATCATCACCTATTTCAAACTCTCCTGCTGCTATTATCAGTTCTTCTAAGTTTTCAACTCGGGCCAGACCTTTTTCACCTTTTTCTTTTTTATAATGTTCAATTAATCCACTTAATTGTATGACCTCCTCGACATGCTTATTTAAAGTCGCTTCAGATTCAGCAGCAGTCATTTTCTGAATTAGATTAACAAATTTTTCTAGCGAATTTAAAGCGCGTGCACTCATTAATTTATGCTCAACAATATGTTGTGCTGCTTTCCACAAAGAACAATTGTCTCTTCTAGATGTAACTCGTAACTCCTCAACAGTCCGATTACCAATGCCACGTGTTGGTGTATTGATAATACGCTCAAATGATGCATCATCATCTTTAAAACGCGCAAGTCTTACATAAGCGAGCGCATTTTTGATCTCAGCACGTTCATAGAATCTCATACCACCATAAACACGATATGGTATATGTGCCTGCATTAACGCTTCTTCAATAACACGTGATTGAGCACTAACTCGATATAGAATGGCGTAGTCATTAAATTTTTTACCTTGATTCGGTGCTTGACTAATTTGATCTATGACATAACGCGCTTCGTCGGTTTCGTTATAAGCCATGTATATACTAATAAGATCACCATCTTTACCATCGGTCCAAAGATCTTTACCCAAACGAGCATGATTATTTGCGATGAGCTTGTTTGCGGCCTTTAATATGATTGCTGTTGAACGATAATTTTGTTCAAGTTTTATAAGCTTCGTATTATCAAAATCTCGTTCGAAGGCCTGCATATTTTCAACACGCGCTCCCCTCCAACTGTAGATCGATTGATCGTCATCACCAACAGCAAATAAGGTGCTGTTTTTACCCACTAATAATCTCAGCCAACTATATTGTAATGTATTGGTGTCTTGAAACTCGTCAACCAGAACATGCTTAAATCGATGTTGATAATGTTTACGAACAGCGTCTTGTTCACGAAACAATTCGAAACTGCGTAACAATAATTCTGCAAAATCAATTAGTCCTGATCGTTCACAAGCATCTTGATAGGATTTATATATCTGTACCATCTGAGCAATGCTCGCATCTCCATGAGCATCAATATGCTCTGGTCTAAGACCTTCATCTTTCCGAGCATTAATATACCATTGCGCTTCTCTAGGTGAATATTGTGATTCATCTATCGTCGTCGTCCGTATTAAACGTCGGATCATGCGAAACTGATCTTCGCTATCAATAATTTGAAAATCTTGTGGCAAGCCTGCTTCTTGCCAATGTGTGCGCAATAAACGATGTGCCAGACTGTGAAAAGTACCTACCCACATACCTCTAATTGATTGACCTAATAATTTTTCAATTCGAATACGCATCTCTGCGGCGGCTTTATTTGTAAAAGTTACTGCCATGATGCTATGTGGGCTGGTCTGATCTGTTTCGATATACCAAGCAATTCGATGCACTAATACGCGGGTTTTACCACTGCCGGCACCAGCTAACACCAACATATTGCCAGATGGTGCACCTACGGCTTCGCGTTGATCAATGTTCAGAGAGTCGAGCACATGAGAAATATCCATGGAACGGATTGTACGCAAAACCGTCAAATTATTGAATTAATCTGCTAAATGAATCGAACTGAATGTTAGAATACTCAGTTTATAAAGTATTAATAATAAATAATTATGGAAGTTATCAACTCAAGCTCTTCACCCGATGATCGTGATGAACTCATCCGAATCATTGATTCTGTTCTAACTCAGGCAAAAACAATGGGCGCCACTTCAGCAGAGGCCGATATTGGTGCTGGGTCAGGCTTATCTGCCAATGTTCGTAAAGGTATAATCGACAAACTCGAATATGAGCGAGATAAAGGACTGGGAATTACAGTTTATATTAACGGTCAAAAAGGCAATGCCAGTAGTTCTGATTTTAGTGAGTCTGCATTGACAAAATCTGTTCAAGCGGCAATAAGAATTGCACAATATGCTAGTCGTGACGAGTATGCCGGCTTAATAGAACCCATACTTATGGCAACAAAAGTTCCTGACCTTGATTTGTATCATCCTTGGCCTATTTCACCGAAAGCAGCCACCGATTTAGCGATTGAATGTGAACAAGCCGCTTTTGCCTGCGATAAACGGATATCTAATTCTGATGGGTCTGTGGTTAGTACCTATTCAGGCATCAATCTTTATGGTAACACCAATGGCTTTATCGATGGCTGGAACTGGTCGAGTCACACCATAGACTGTACTGTTATTGCTGAAGATAAAAATGGTATGCAACGTGATGGTTGGTATAGCAAGACACGTGACTTTAATGATCTGGAATCGATCAATAGTATCAGTAAAGAGGCGGTAAGAAGAACTATATCTCGATTAGGTTCTCGTAAACTTTCTACCCGACAGGTTCCGGTTATCTTTGAGGCACAGGTTGCTTCGGGTCTTTTCTCAGCATTCATTACGGCTATTTCTGGTGGCAATCTCTATCGTCAAGCCAGTTTTTTGTTAAATAAAAAAGGTACGCAAGTATTTGCAGACCATATCAACATACGTGAAGAGCCTCATATAAAAAAAGCTTTGGGTAGTGCTCCATTTGATAATGATGGTGTTGCAACTAGGCCACGCGATATTGTTAAAAATGGCGTACTTCAGGATTATCTTTTGAGTGGTTATTCGGCTCGCAAGCTTGGATTACAAACTACAGGTAATGCTGGAGGGGTACATAATCTTGTTATTGATTCAGGCAAAAATAATTTGGATAATATGATCAAAGAAATGCATACCGGCTTATTAATAACCGACATGATTGGTTTTGGTGTTAACCAAGTTACTGGAGATTATTCGCGCGGTGCTTCCGGTTTCTGGGTTGAAAATGGTGAACTAGTTTATCCAGTTGAAGAGATCACTGTTGCAGGAAATTTAATCGAAATGTATAAGAATATCACCAGTATCGGTAATGATGTTGACCCACGTGGGAATATATTGACAGGTTCTGTAATGATCGATGCAATGACTGTTGCAGGAGAATAAATGTGAACAATGATAAAATCGATCTCACTTAACAGAGTAGACAGTTATCTTGGCGAAAATGAACAACAAGCTTAATGGTCCTACACTAAATCACGATTCGATTGCTTGCGTATCTCCATATTTATTAGACTTTCACAATGACTTTCACTGTGACATTGTAAGCCAAGCTTATTATTAAACAAACTATTGCAACACCATCCCTATGGTTAGTCATACCAAAGACAAGGCTCAGAGTTGTCTTAAGCTAATCATGCGTTAGACTTCTGACATAAGCGCTTTCAGAGAAAATACAACAGGCAAATTTTCTACATAAAAAAAAGATATTTATTATCAAATCTAACAACATTATAATCAATAAAATTTAACTGTTTCTCATATTGTAGATATAAAATTAATTAGCTTATTAAATCAGCCTACTAAAAAAACGTTTTATTTCCATCCCTGTATCCAATTCTCATTATTTTTTAGTGCCCGCCACTCAATTGACTCTGAACAGTTATATAGAACAGACTCTATTAAACAATGAACAATTTCACCTCCTTCATCGAATTCAATCTCTGTGATCAGAAAATGTTTCTCTTTCTTCACCGGTTTAACCGCAGTCCATTTACTATTAAGCAACTTTTTAGGATTTATACTATTCACTTACAACTTCTAGGTTTCGCCTGATGATTGAATCATTCCATGCCACTTTTTTTTACGTTGACTGAAATACCTTGTTAACCACTCACTAATCTCATGAAATATTCTTTTACTAATGTTTTGCTCTATCATCTTATTTTAATGACTTATAGAATCATTCTATCGAAACTGTATTTGATGTAATCTAGCGTAATGCTTTTTTAATTTCAATAACTCATCATGCTTACCTTCTTCAACAATATATCCTTTATCTAATACTATAATATGGTCTGCATTCTCAATCGTGGATAAGCGATGGGCAATGATTAACGATGTACGACCTCTCTTAACATTATCTAATGCAGATTGAATGTGGCGCTCTGAACGTGTATCGAGTGAAGATGTCGCTTCATCTAGAATTAGCAATTTCGCATTTTTCAGTAAAGCACGAGCAATAGCTAACCGTTGACGTTGCCCACCTGATAATCGAGCACCATCTTCGCCAACAATAGTGTCCATCTTTTCAGGTAGATCTTTAATAAACTCTATTGCATAAGCCGCTTCTGCTGCTGCCCAAATAGCTTCATCTGACGCATCATTTTTATCACCATAGGCGATATTATTTCTAACACTATCATTAAATAGCACAACATCCTGACTAACATAGGCAATATTTTTTCGTAGTGATAACAATGACAGCTCTGCTATATCGACATCATCATAAAGTATTGTTCCCGCTTGCAACTCATAAAATCGTGGAATTAAATTTGCTAATGTTGTTTTGCCACTGCCTGATTCACCGACTAGCGCGACAGTTTCTCCTGGTTTAATAACCAGACTTATCGAATCTAATGCTTCAGTTTTTGCTTCGGGATAACGGTATGAAACATTTTTAAATTCGATTGCACCTTTCACATCGGTTAATTTCTTATCACCTGATTGAGGCTCAATATCTGTATCAAGTATGTTGAATACGCTTTCACTCGCAGCCAGTCCTTTTTGTATATGCTCATTAACACCGGCTAATCGTTTTAAAGGTCCAAGTATCATCGCTATTGCTGCAAAAAATGAGACAAAGTCGCCGACCAGAAGATTATTCGAACTAGCCTGTTGAGTAGCTACATAAATAATAATAGCGAGAAGAAAAGCAGTAAATATTTGTATCGCCGGACCCGTTGCGACAGAAGCGCTTAAAAACTTCATGGCAAAACGACGATGCGCGTTAATAGTTTTAAAAAAACGTTGCTTTTCAACCTTCTGTCCACCATAGAGTTTGATTACTTTTTGCGCGTCGAAACATTCTGCAAGTACATGATGA
>CAJJDJ010000094.1 GCA_905182825.1 Thiotrichaceae bacterium UBA7359 | reverse complement strand
TTTACATTACCTGGCAATCATGATGCACCAGAATTAATGAAAGCTGTTATGGGTGTTAATGGGCATGATACAGGGAATATAATTAAATTTGATGATTGGCTAATCATACTTTTAAATACTTGTGTAGAAGGAGAGAGTAGTGGGAAGTTATCTCTTGCGGAGCTATCTTTTTTACAGAGTAGTCTTGAAGCTTATGAGAGCATGCATACTTTGATTGCACTTCATCACTCTCCGGTATTGATAAATAGTAGTTGGATGGATGCAATGTCTTTGACTAATGCAAAAGATTTTTTAAATCTTATTGATGACCACAAACAAGTTCGAGGAATTATCTGGGGCCATATCCATCAAGAATTTGAAGATGAAACTGCCAATGCCAATGCAAGACTACTCGGTACACCATCAACCTGTTTACAGTTTAAACCTGGCAGCACTGAGTTTATTATTGATAATAAGGCACCAGCTTATAGAAAATTAATCCTTGAAAATAATGGAGTGATCAGCTCAAATGTTATCTATATAAGCGATTGATTTTATTTTAGTTAACAACTTTATTTCTCAGATATACAGGCAGGGCTACTTCAACAGGGATTATATTACCTTCAATATAGGCTGATTTTGCCAAGGTAATAACATCCTTTGCTGATGGGAAGACATCAGCAGAATACCCAATTAAATTCAAATTAAACTGTGATTTGAGCTCTTTATTGTAGGTGCACCATCCTGTACCAGCACCAAACCAATTACACTCAGGTAATTTAGAAATAGCTGTGGGTGAACACACCACTTCTTCCGTGATTTGTTGCATTATTCCCTGATCATTTCTCTTAAAAAGTCCCCAGTAAATTTCTTGCATTCGTGCATCAATGGCTGTTGCTACGTGAGTATATACGTCAGCATAATGTTGAGCTAGTGCATTTAAGCTTGAGATAGGAATGACAGGTGTGTCATGTGCAAAAGCAAGACCTTGTATGATGCCAATAGCAATTCTCACACCAGTAAAAGAACCAGGACCTCGACCAAAGGCAATAGCATCAACATCCTGCATATGTATATTTGCTTCGCGAAGTAGTTCATCTACCATTGGTAGGATTAACTCGGTATGTCGCCTCGGAGAGACCTGAAAACGATGAATACAACTATTATCTATATCAAGCGCCGCAGAACATCCCTCTGTGGCTGTTTCTATGGCTAAAATTTTCATCAATATTTTTATAAATTCCTTTGAAAATTTAAATTGTTTTTAATAAAAATACAACGGCAGTTAAAAACAATCATCATATATGTTTTCTAAAATTAAAAATAAATTAATATTAATGGACATGATTTTTTTATAAATGAATGAGAGAACGAAACCTGATATTACATTCGCAGTATTTTATCTACAGCGACTTCATTTAAATGAGTGTTTCTAAATGTAAAATGATTATCAGTCATTGATGTGATTGATGCGTGAATAAAAATTTATTGTTTTTAAACAATGGCTTGGAATAAATGGAGTTAGCGTTTCAGCTCAATAAATACATTCATTTATAATTATTTAATTTAAAAAAATATAGAGCAATTCTTAAAAATATAATTGCAGATTCAAATAACTAGAAAAATAAAATAACTATTACAAAGAGAAATAATCTTTTTATAAAATGAGGAATTAAATTAAATATTTTGAGTAATATGACCATTATGAATGAATAAATCCTATATAGTTGAGAAAAGAGAAGAACTCGATATCTGCTTCAGAGTGAAATTTTAATAACTTTAATGAATTTAGTTTCAAGCGTTGTACAACCACTCTATAATCTATTTCTATGTTGAATTCATTTGAAGCTCTGATTGGTTTGCGCTATGTGCGTGCTCGTCGTCGCAATTACTTTATCTCTTTTATTTCTTTAACTTCAATAATTGGTGTGGGATTGGGTGTAATGGCGTTAATAACCGTTCTCTCAGTCATGAATGGCTTTGAGAAAGAATTGAAAGAGCGTATTTTGGGTATGGCTTCACATGCTACAGTCAGTGAAGATGGAGATGTTTTGAATGATTGGCAACCAATAGCTAAAGAAATTATGTCACATCCTGATATAATCGGTGTTGCTCCTTATTTCCATGCAGAAGGTATGTTAGTTAAAAATAAACGTGTTAATGGAACGATTATTAGAGGCATTTTACCGATTGAAGAACCTAAAGTTTCTACAGTCACAGAGACTATGATTCTAGGTGATATTGAGGAACTAAAAGAGGGGAAATTTAATATCGTATTGGGTAAAGAACTCGCAATGAAACTAGATGTGATTCTTGGTGATAAAGTAACTCTAATTGCACCTCAGGCGAATATTACTCCTGCTGGCATATTGCCACGTTTAAAACGATTCACCTTAGTAGGTGTCTTTGAAGTTGGTATGCATGAATTTGATAGTGCCTTAGCATTAATTCATATGAATGATGCCTTTCGTTTGTTTCGTAAGCAAGGACCTACCGGGTTACGTTTGAAAACTAACAATATACTCAAGGCACCAACTATTAGTCGCGAAGTTGCTGCTCAATTGCCTGGAAGATATTGGGTCGTTGATTGGACACAACGTCATGCTAATTTTTTTCGAGCGTTAAAGACAGAAAAAACTGTAATGTTTGTCATATTATTACTAATTGTTGCTGTTGCTGCGTTTAATATTATTTCAACGTTAGTTATGATGGTTTCTGATAAACAATCTGATATAGCCGTTTTGCGTACATTAGGAGCTAGTCCTAGCAGCATCTTAAAAATATTTATAATTCAAGGAACGATCATTGGTTTTGTCGGCATAGTAATTGGTGTGATTACTGGTGTCTGGTTAGCTACAAATATAGAAACAATTGTGCCAGCTATAGAATCAATGTTAGGTCATAAATTCTTATCGGCGGATGTTTATTACATCAGTGATCTTCCGTCTGATATGCATTGGAATGATGTTGTTACGATTAGTATTGTAGCTTTCGTATTATGTTTGTTAGCTACGATCTATCCTGCACTTCGAGCTGCTAAAATACAGCCTGCAGAGGCCTTGCGTTATGAGTGATGCTCTAATCGAAACAAGAAACCTCAGTAAATGTTTTAATGAAGGTGAACTTTTAGTAGAAGTTTTGAAAGGTATTGATTTCACTATTGAATCAAATCGGAGTGTTGCGATTATTGGTACCTCAGGTTCGGGGAAGAGTACCTTGTTGCATATACTGGGTGGGCTTGATACTCCTGATAAAGGTGAAGTGCTTATTAACAATGAAGACATGGGAAAACTAAATGATAAGCAACGAGGTGACCTACGAAATCAATATCTTGGGTTTGTTTATCAGTTTCACCATCTTTTAGCCGAATTTACTGCTCTTGAAAATGTTGCAATGCCACTGTTAATAAGACGTGTTGATAAAAAAGAAGCGTTAGATAAGGCGTTAAATTTATTAAATAAGGTGGGTTTATCTAAACGCGCACAACATAAACCGGGAGAATTGTCTGGTGGTGAACGGCAACGCGCAGCAATTGCCAGGGCATTAGTATCAGAGCCCTCGTGTATCTTAGCTGATGAGCCAACAGGTAATCTAGATGAAAAAACAGCAGATCAAGTTTTTGACCTAATTTTAGAATTAAATCAAAGTCTGAGCACTAGTTTAATTATGGTGACTCATAACATGGAACTTTCACGTCGTGCGGATCGAGTTTTTGAATTAAAAGAAGGGTTATTGGAGGCGCAGTGACGATATGACATGTTATTTTATTCGGCGTCTATTTACCCACTTATTAACAGCACTTATACGCCAAACTAATCGAATAATAAAGTAAGTCAATAGTGAACTTATGGTTCCTAATATTAAAGAACCGAGCACCAACGGTTCCCATATGGGTAACAGCGTTGTGGATATCCATTCCCATGAAAAAGAAAAGTCAATATTTTTCTCATCTAGCCCTAGTAACATAGCGCCTAATTTATATGCGAAGAAAAATATCGGTGGCATAGTTATTGGATTACTAAATAAAGAAAAAACTACAGCTAGAGGTAAGTTAACTCTAAATGTAATTGCAAATGCGGCAGATAATAATGTTTGTATGGGTAATGGAATAAACGCGCAAAACATTCCGATAGCAGCACCGCCAGCAGAAGAACGACGGTGTATATGCCAGAGATTAGGTTCGTGCAGATAATTGGAAAGTAGATGCATTCCCCCATGATTATGGATATGTTCTTTTTCCGGTAGGTATCGTTTAAAAAAATTTCGTAAGCTCATTATTCTCAATATTTTGTAAATCTAAAAAAGCGAATTATTATATCTTAATTGATATAGTCCGTTTGTTAATTTTCCTTGATGAGTTTATATTATTTGTCTTGAATGAAGTCTCTTGGGTTTTGAAAATATAGTTTATAAGTGACAAGGTTCATTTAATTAGAGATGTTGCGTAAAATTTTGAAAAAAGTTTGATAAATGCAACAGATAAAAACTAAATTGGATATTTTGCAGATGGAAAAATCATAACTGTGACATGAATTACGTATGCGGTTATTTTGGTAGAATCTAGAAACAAAATTGGATTCCTTTAGCAGCAAATGATAGTCAAAAGTTGTTTTTTAGAGAAGAATTAACTGATTAACTGCCACATTAATTTGCTGTAACTATAATTTACATACTTTAGAAGTTTGCAATTAATAATAAAAAAGTGGAGTGAGATAACTTGTTTGAATTAATCAAGGCTGGTGGTTTACTTATGTGGCCCATTATATTGTGTTCTGTTGTAGCAATGGCGATAATTGCGGAGCGTTTTTGGTCGCTGAGGCAAATAAAAATCGCACCAAAAAACTTGGTTGCTCTGGTGTGGCAATGGCAAAATGCAGGACACTTGGATAAAAAACGGATTAATGATTTACGAAAAAGTTCTCCTTTGGGGACGATCTTGGCGGCAGGCTTAGTAAACTGTAATCATTCGAGAGAGATTATGAAGGAGAGCATAGAAGAAACAGGACGACATATAGCTCATGATATGGAGCGTTTTTTAAATACTTTAGGTACTATCGCATCAATAAGTCCATTATTAGGTTTATTAGGAACAGTTATTGGAATGATTAAAGTGTTTACAGTAATCACTTCTCTGGGTGTTGGAGACCCTAGTGTTTTGTCTGAAGGTATTTCGGAAGCCTTGATAACAACAGCAGCTGGATTGACTGTCGCAATTCCAAGTCTAATGTTTCACCGTTTTTTTCGTGGAAAAATTGATGGATTAATTATCACTATGGAACAAG
>CAJJDJ010000093.1 GCA_905182825.1 Thiotrichaceae bacterium UBA7359 | reverse complement strand
ATATTGAGGTTCTTATGAAAATTTTTAAATCTGTTCTTCTTCTAATATTGAGTTTTACTTTTCTAAATATACATGCCGCAACAGTAAAATCAGACTTAGAAAAGATCAGCTATACGTTAGGTGTCGTCTTTGGTGAAAACGTCAACCGTCAAGGGATGTCATTGGACACACCTGCTTTTTTGCAAGCAATCGAAGATGTACTCTTGGGCTCAGAACTAAAATTAACCAAAGATAATATGAAAGTCATCATGCAGGAATTCACGAAGGCGGAACAAGAAAAACAAAATAATCAAGCATCTATTAACAAGGTCAATGGTGAGGAATATTTGAATGCAAACAAAACAAAAGAAGGCGTTATAGAAACAGCTAGTGGGCTACAATATAAAATCATAAATTCAGGCACAGGAAAAAAACCTGCGAGTACTAGCAAAGTGCTTGTTCATTATCGTGGAACACTTATTGACGGGACTGAATTTGATAGTTCCTATGCACGTGGTGAACCAGTAGAACTTGCTGTTAATCAAGTGATAAAAGGCTGGCAAGAAACATTGCCGTTGATGACGACGGGGTCAAAATGGCAAATAGTCGTGCCATCAGAACTAGGATATGGTCAACGTGGCGCTAGTGGAGCTATCGGTCCCAACGCTACTTTATTGTTTGATATCGAGTTAATTGAAATTAAATAATAAAACTAGTTAAGTACTCTCAACGCTAAAACAGTAACATGGTCGCTTAATTTAATAGTTTACGAGCGTTTATTATTACTAATGCAGAACTAACAAGTTCTGCATTGGTACATGATGACCTCACAGAATATATCTATCAGAAACTCATCTTCCGACGTGGTTTTAATTCAGATAATATTTTCTTTATAATACACTTCCAGAATTACTGAATCATTCTTAGTTTTTGAAATGAATTTTTAATGATTAATCTTTAAAACAACCATTGTCATTTTTGCATTAGAGTGAACTTGAAGCTTATCGATGCCCACAAATTTAATGATGACAACATTATGAATATGATGTTTCTACTATGTTTATGAAGAATTTTATATGTTATTTTGACTTTATTAGGATAAACGGTGTGGTTATAAGTTCAAAACTCGTGAATACATGCACAAGACCAAGCGTAGAAAGGTTGGTTATTGCTTTATTATGTAGCTTCGTCTTTGGCGAAATAGTTATTGCTAATTCGGAATCTGAGAAGTTATTTAATAGCGGCTTAGCTCATTACGAAAACAAGCAGTATAATGAAGCAATAAAAGAGCTTGAGGTTGCGGTAAAAACAGAGCCTCAGGTTGCTGATTACCATCATCTTTTAGCTAAAAGTTATGGTCGTGAGGCTGAAAAAGCTAACTGGTTCAGGGCAATCCAATATGCAAAGAAAACTCTGGTTCATCTTGAATTTGCAGCAGAACTAGATAATCAAAATATTGATATACTTGATGATTTGATGGATTACTATCGAGAGGCCCCAGTTTTTTTAGGCGGCGATTCAGAAAAAGCCGATAAAATTGAAAGACTAATTAAGAAGTTCAGTACCAAAGAAAATTTGACAAAACGTGAGTGAACTTAGTGTGTTTGAATAGGCATGGTTTGCCGATTAATGGCAGTTCAATAATTTAATGCTTATTTTTGAATTGCACTTATACTCATTTTAATAGTCATTAGTAGATAAATACCCATCTTTATTAATAAACAGACCGAGATATTACTTATTTTGAAAAATATTAAACATTTATTCATATTCACCGGCACAGTACTTTTAGCACTTTCTAATGTCTCTGCAGATATGAAAACGGTACCCGCCTCTGAACTAGAGCCAAAGTCTAAACATATTCGCTCAAGTGAGTTAATAACTCATATATTAACGAGTTATCATTACAAAAAAACTAAACTTGACGATGAACTTTCCGCATTAATTTATAAACACTATCTGAAAAACCTTGACCAAAATAAGGCCTATTTTCTTAAAAATGATATTGATGAATTTGATCATTATAAATATGAAATCGATGATGCTCTCATCAGATCAGACCTGAATCCTGCCTTTGAAATATTCAAACGCTATCGTAAGCGTGTTGATGAACGCATACGTTTTGCGCTGAATATGATTAATACTGATTTTAATTTTAGTATTGATGAAACATATCGATTTGATCGTCGCAAAGATGATTGGTTCGTCGATAAAGCTGAATTAGACAAGCTTTGGTATAAACGAGTCAAAAACGATGTGTTAAATTTAAAACTTACAAAAAAAGAACCTGATGAAATTAAACAAACATTAATATCCCGTTACAATCGCATACTTAATAGTACACTTCAACTCAACTCAAATGATGTGTTTCAATCGTTCATTAACGCCTATACAACAGCTATTGAACCACATACTGCTTATTTTTCACCTCGTACTTCTGAAAACTTTGATATAAGAATGCGTTTGTCATTAGAAGGTATTGGGGCAGTATTACGTGGCGATAATGATTATACGGAAGTCGTAAAAATCATAAAAGGTGGGCCAGCAGACTTAAGTAATGAATTAAAAGCAGACGACAGAATTGTTGGCGTTGCACAAGGTGAAGAAAATAAAATAATCGACGTGATTGGATGGCGTCTGGATGATGTTGTTGATTTAATCCGAGGTCCTAAAGGCAGTATAATAAGACTTGAAGTTTTACCTAAAGATATCGGTGCTGAAGGTACATCTAAAATAGTATTGATGACGCGCGATAAGATCAAACTTGAAGAACAAGATGCTAGTTCAAGTATTATAGATGTGCCCGGCACGAATACACGTGTCGGTGTGATTAATCTTCCTACTTTCTATATTGATTTTGCTGCACAAGCTGAAGGTAATTCAGAATATAAAAGCACTTCCCGTGATGTTCGCAAATTAATCAAGTCTATGTCTCAAGAAAATATTTCTGGACTTATCATTGATTTGCGTAGTAATGGTGGTGGTTCCTTATCTGAAGCTCTGGAATTGACTGGTCTTTTTATAGACCGAGGGCCTATTGTCCAGACGAAGGATGCTTCCGGCCGGGTTGACATTAACTATGATCCAGAACCCGGTATCATCTACCCTGGCCCATTAGCAGTTTTGGTGGACCGTAATAGTGCATCAGCTTCTGAAATTTTTGCGGGAGCTATCCAAGATTATCGAAGAGGTATCATTGTTGGTGAACCAACCTTTGGTAAAGGCACTGTGCAAAATGTTGTTAACCTGAATAACTTTATTGAAGATAGCGATGAAGATCACGGACGTTTAAAAACAACAATTGCACAATTCTTTCGTGTGAGTGGAGGTAGCAATCAACATAAAGGTGTCGTCCCTGATATAATTTTTCCAACTGCGGAATATTCTTCTGATCAGGGAGAACGTGCTTATGAAAATGCATTACCATGGGACCAAGTTAAACCAGCTCGGTACTATCCATCAAATGCACCTGTAGAACAATTTGAAATTGCTAAGATGCTTCATGAGAAAAGAATTAAACAGAATAAATTATTTCAGTTGTTAATGGATGATTTGAATGTGAAACGTGATGCTAGCAATAAAAAAGAAATTTCATTGCTAGAAAGTAAACGTAAAAAACAACGGGAAGAATTATTAACTGCTAAAAAAGATATTCAAAATGCAATGCGCGTTGAAAAAGGCTTACCTCCATTGGATGATATAAAAGAAGAATTGAAATCATCTGATGAAGAGAGTGAAGAAGATGATTCTATAGATGTTTTGCTGAATGAGACTGCAGAAATATTAAACGATTTAATATCATCGCCGGAGTAAAAGATCATTAGAACTTAAGAAGCCATTACAAAAAATATCAACTACAATATATATTTAGTATCGTCTTTTCTGAAACATGAATATTCTACTGCTTAATAATATTTAGGGAGCTTTATCATTAAAACTATACCCGCAACACTAATCGAGGGCGATGGTATTGGCCCAGAAATCCTTGATGCTACAATAGAGATTCTAGATGTTCTCGGTGCAAGATTTGAATGGCACAGATATAAAGCTGGACTATCTGCCTTTGAGGAATTTGGAGATCCCCTGCCACAAAAGATGATGGATAATATTCGAGAAACGAAACTGGCACTTAAAGCACCTCTAGGTACCCCCATCGGAGATGGCTTCCGTTCTGCAAATGTACGTTTACGAGAAGAATTTAAATTGTATGCGAATGTGAGACCAGCAGTTTCATATCTTCAGGATCCTTGCCGTCATGACAATATTGATATCGTTTTAATTCGTGAGAACACACAAGGCTTCTATGTCGGTGTTGAACATTATATCCCGATTGATGATGATCCTAGAGCTGTTGCAGAAGCATCTGGAATTATCACAAGATCGGGTTGTCGTAAGATTGCAAAATATACTTTTGATTATGCAATCAAAAATAATCGTAAAAAAATAACAATTGTGCATAAAGCAAATATTTTGAAAAAACTAACAGGTCTATTTCTTGAAACCACAAAAGAAGTCGGTAAGGAAAAAAAATATGCAAGTTTGGAAATTGAAGACCGCATCGTAGACAACACTGCTATGCAATTAGTTATTAATCCATCTCAATTCGATATGATTTTAACTACTAATATGTTCGGAGATATCCTCTCTGATGAAATTGCTGGTTTAATCGGTGGGCTTGGTCTTGCTCCCGGTGGAAACATTGGTGAAAATGCAGCAATCTTTGAAGCCGTACATGGTACAGCACCTGATATCGCTGGTCAGGGTATTGCTAATCCAACGGCCCTACTTCTTGCTGCAGCAATGATGCTAGATCATATTGAGGAAAAACTTTTAGGTGACCGTTTACGAAAGGCCATTAAATCAACGTTAAGCAACTCGAATACACGTACGTTAGATCTCCAAGGAACAGCAAACACCAAAGAATATACGAAAGCGATGATCAACTATTTAAATTAAATAAACTCACAACTGTTTAATAAGTAACTAAAATCTAAAGATTTAGTTCTTGTATGTAATTTCATTCTCAAAGAAACGTTATAGGTTCAATCTTATCTGCACACTTAAAATTAAATATTGTCGCATAGAAATATAACTCTGATTCTAATGTCCTTTTAATGTTTTTGGCTTGTCGAAAACCATGCTGCTCTCCTTCATAAGCGATATAAACTACAGGAATCCCTTTTAGCTTTAATGCATCTACCATTAATTCTGCCTGATTTGGCAATACTATTTTATCTTCTAGCCCTTGGAAGAAAATAACAGGGCATGAGAGCCTGTCCACTGAATTTACTGGAGAACGTTCTTTATATATTTCTTGAGTTTCTGGATACGCACCAATCAACGTATCCAAGTAACGAGATTCAAACTTATGGGTTTCCTTTGTCAATGCTTCTAAATCACTAACACCATAATGGCTAGCACCTGCTTTGAATACATCCGTATATGCTAATGCAGCTAGTGTCGTGAAGCCACCTGCACTACCTCCACGTATAGCCAGACGATCTTTATCTACCCATCCCTCTTCAGCGACATACAATGCAGCCTTACTACAATCATTTACATCTACTATGCCCCAGTTACCATTTAAACGCCGTCGATACTCTCGACCATAACCGCTACTACCTCCATAATTAACATCAAGTACAGCGAAGCCACGGCTACTAAAAAACTGCACAACCATCTTAAGCCCATTATGCGATTCTCCCGTTGGTCCGCCATGACTCATAACTACCAAAGGAGGTTTTTCATCATCCAAACCTGTATAATATCTATTCTGTGGTCGATAAAAAACAGCATGGGCATGTTTGTTTTCGTCCACAGGGAAACTGATACTTTCACCGACAGAAATATATTCTTTATCCAGACAAATAGCATTCGATTTTTGAATCACATTAACTATTTTTTTTTCAATATCATATTCAATAATCGATTTGAATTCAGTCGGCGATGATCCGAGAAAGTATGCCTTGTTTTTCTTACATACTAATGATTCGATTTCAGTATACGAGAGCGATAATGTTTCAAATGTTTTTTTATCCGTATTGATGATCGCAATATATGCCAAGCCTTGTTGACGATATATTGAAATAATAGAATTATAATCAATAAAATCATAATTAGATTCTCGAAAAGACCACTGAGGTACAGCAAATTCTGCATCAAGTTTAATAATGCATTCAATACCATTTTCACCTAAACGATATAAATTCCACCAATTATTTTTATCCGATATAAAATAAAGTATATCGTCGGAACTCCATGACGGTTGGCAGACTGATTCATTGATATCTCCTCCAGCCACTAAACTTGCTTTTCCTATTTGGCCTACATCATTAATTTCAGATGTAAATAGACTTGTATTATCCCAT
>CAJJDJ010000092.1 GCA_905182825.1 Thiotrichaceae bacterium UBA7359 | reverse complement strand
TTTTCGTGAAGATGTTATAAGTAATCCAGCTGGCAATGATCACCAAAATATACGCCAATTCATTTTGGATGGTTTTGATGGACTCAAATTTGATGTTTTACCATTACAATTCAAAAGCTAAAAGTAAAAACGTATCAAAGAGTATCAATACCTTTGAATGCACTTATATCTCAACCATCTAGTTACCATTAAACAATTAAACCAGCAACATAACCCGAAGACCAAGCCCACTGAAAATTATACCCTCCAAGATGTCCAGTAACATCAACGGCTTCACCAACAAAGTATAAACCTGGCTGATTTTTTGTCTCCATAGTTTGTGAAGACAAATAATCTGTATCAATACCACCCATGGTCACCTCTGCTGTTCGATATCCTTCTGTTCCCGATGGCTTAACCTCCCAAGCATATAGTTTTGCTGCTATTGATTTTAGTCTTTTATTAGAAAAATCCGTCATCAGTTGATAGTCTTCATCCGGCCAGAATAACTCTTGTAGCACAATAACCAGCTTTTTTGCTAGATATTGTGATAGGAAATTCCGTAACAAAACTTTTGGGCTATGTAACTTAGCATTTATCAATAAAGATTCAATGTCTTCATTCGGCAATAAATTAATCTGAATGCTTTCTCCATGATTCCAATAGCTAGATAGTTGTAATGCCGCTGGTCCACTTAGCCCTCTGTGTGTAAATAGAATGCTTTCCTTAAACTGTTTATTCGGCGTTGATAAAATCACTTCTTGTGACACACCACTTAATCGTTCGGCCACATCTTTAAAACTATCACTGAAGGTAAACGGCACTAGCCCAGCATAGGTAGAAAGCACTGGTATTTTGAATTGCTTGGCTATTTTATAAGAAAAATTACTAGCGCCCATTTTCGGGATTGATAAACCACCTGAAGCAATCACCAGACTATTCGTCCTCATTTTGCCGAGGCTAGTATTTAGAATATATTGATACTCTATGCTATGTTCGAGCGCAGTAATCGAGGTCACTTCACAATGCGTATGAATTTTCACATTAGCTTTATCACACTCATCTCTTAACATCGCTAAGATTTCTTTTGCAGATCCTTTACAGAACAATTGTCCATGTTTACGTTCTTCAAAAGCTATACCATGATTTTCTACCAATTTTATAAAATCCCATTGTGTATAACGACTCAAAGCAGATTTACAAAAATGTGGATTAGCTGAGATATAATATTCAGGCTCAATATTTAGATTCGTAAAATTACAACGTCCACCCCCAGACATTAATATTTTTTTGCCTAGCTTATTACTACTTTCCAATACAAGCACATTTCGTTCACGTTGACCTGCATTAATAGCGCAAAATAGACCTGATGCACCACCACCAATAATAATGACATCAAAGGTCATGAATTAATCAGTATAACTATTCATGTTTATAGAAACGAACAACAGTAGTCGACAACGTCTAAGGCACGGATATCAAATGATGAATTACCAGTTACATTAAATTCACCATTTTGCTCTACTTTTTTCCAGTCATCATTTTCATCTAAGCGATATTCAGCCATACCTGATATTATCTTCATATTTTCAGGTTCGCTCGTATTAGAATGATATTCACCTGGTAATAAAATTCCGAGGCTTTTTTTTGAACCATCTAGAAATAAGATTGTTCGACTACTCACCTTACCACCAAAATAAACGTTTGCTTCAATCACTACTGAGACTTGCTCAAACGTACTCACTTTCAAAAACTCCAATAGATTAATATTGTTATGTATAATACCGCACACTTAAATTTATTATTGTAATTTTCATGCTCGATATATTAGAAATAGAATCTGAACTTGGAATCAATACCAAAGCAGCTATCATCGAGCCAGTTCAACATCCGGTACTTGCCTATAATGGCATTCACCTACATATCAAACGCGATGATTTATTACACCCCGTCATTTCGGGAAATAAATGGCGGAAACTTAAATACACATTATTACATGCATTGACTGAAGGGCATAAACACCTGATTAGCATGGGTGGTGCTTATTCTAATCATCTTCATGCCCTCGCCTATGTCGGTCACAAATTAAACTTGAAGACCACAGGTTTTATAAGAGGAGAACAACCCATAGTAGACAATCCTACCCTAACAGATCTAAAAAAATGGGGTATGAATCTCGAATTTATTACTCGAGGTGCATTTAGAGATCTTAGGAAGTACCGCAATCATGATGCTGAGCCAGCTAAAAAATATAATGGGTTCTGGATCGCAGAAGGGTGTGCAAATCATGATGCATTATGTGGTGTCGCTGAAATTGTAAAAGAGATAGAGTTAGATTTCGATATACTCACATTAGCTTGTGGCACCGGAACCACGCTGGCTGGTATTGCAAAAACACTACCCGCGTCAAAAAAAGTGCTCGGTTTTTCCGCGCTTAAAGGCGGTGGTTTTCTAGAAAAAGACATAAACAAACTGTTGCATATGAAAGGAATGCCAAATTGGACCGTTAACTTTGACTATCATTTTGGCGGTTTTGCTAAAACAACTGATGAATTAACTTCATTTATTGAAGAGTTTCAATCGCAAAATAATATACCACTTGAGCGGCTATATAACGCTAAAATGTTATATGGGTTGTTGGATCTAATAAAAAATGGCCGCTTTAAAAAAGATCATACAATCATTGCTATCCATACTGGTGGTCTTCAAGGTGATCGAAAATAAAGCGAACATTAATGCTACAAGCTGTGAACGATGTTAATCATCACTTTAAATATTACCGTTATGATTAGTATCAATATTTAATATATTTCTTGTATATACATCCCACATAAAAAAACTATAATTTCAGTTATCATGCAGAAGATTCAATAAGTTATCACCGTATCGACTAACCGTCTTCTCACCTACTTTATCAATTTTCAATAATGCAGCCTTATCTTCAGGTAACTGCTTTGCGATCTCTATAAGTGCATAATCAGTCAGGATCCATTTTCTAGGTCTGTTTCTTTGTCGAGCAGTTAATTCACGCCACGCGGCAAGTCTTTTCACAACATCCAATTGTCTGCCTTTCATTTTTTTTGCTGCAAACATTTTATTCCACATTAAGTTTGGTTCGGGCTTATAGGTTTCGACTTTAACCAACTTTGCTAATTTTTCATTTAAAGATGTCTGATCCTTAATAGACTTTAATTTTTCAACGAACACTTCATAAAGTTTTCCAAGGTAAATCACATCATCTGCAGCGTATCTAAGCATATCTTCAGTCAGGGGCCTTCTCTTCCAATCTGCGCGAGCATGCCCTTTTTCGAGTTCTATATTTAAGACTGCATTAACTAAATTTCCATAACCTACGCCTTGCGCATAACCTAATAATGGAGCAGCAAGTTGAGTATCAAATAATGGTGTCGGAACTGATTCTCTTATATTAAAAAAGATTTCAAGGTCTTGATGCGCAGAATGCAATACTTTTGTGATTGAAGGCTCATACAATAAATTTAACAGGGGTGCTATATCTACAATAGTAATAGGATCAATGACTGCTGTAGTATCACCATTAGACACCTGCACTAAACATAGCTCCGGATAATATGTGCTTACGCGTTCAAATTCAGTATCTACCGCTAACCATTTTGATGATTCTAATTGTTCACATAATTTTGATAATGATTCTTCATCATCTATAAAACTAAAGACTCCAGTCATAATGTTTTTATATTGCGCCAGATTCTTTTAATACAGAATGGATAGTTTTAGCCATGACCCGGTATCCACCTTTATTTGGATGAACAGCATCTGATTTTAAAGAATCATCTCCAAGCACATCAGAGATCAGATTTTCAATAAAAATTATTCCAGTTGACGTAGCTATTTTTTCATAGATTTCAAAAGAGGACAAAAACAATCCTGGCTTTGGTACACCAAGCATAACAACAGGGATTTTTTTATCTTTGGCTAACTGGATCATGTTACGAATATTAGATTCCATTTTAGTGATACTTTTTTTACGTAAAAGATCATTACCGCCATGACATAGGATTAATAGTTGCGGTTTATATTGCTCCAAAACCTCTGGCAATCTACTCAATCCTGACTTGGATTCCTCACCAGGGATACCGACATTAATAACCTTAAGCCCCGTCAATTCCTGCAACACCATTGGGTAACTTTCATCGTCTTTTGCTCCAGTCCCATATGTCAGGCTATCACCGAAGGCAAGAATGCTTGCATCACTAGGCAACTTAGATATGCTTGGTATATCACCACCACAAGCACTGAGCAATAAAAAAGATATAGTACTTAAAAAAAGATTGGCTTTCATGTCCATTATTTTGAAAAAATCAAACTGAGAAGCTGACAAAAAGAATCACTCTTCGCTTGATGGTTCACCATCATTGGCTTCGATTCTTTATATGTGTATTGCAATTTCTTTTTAAAAGTAACTTAGTTGTTATTTTAATGGATCATTTGAATTTATTAGGAGGACGACTCTCTCACCTTCTTTATGAGGTGTCACTTCTGCATTTGCTATTGAAAAAGAAAAAACCAGTGTGAAACTAATTATAAATACAGATGGTTTATCTTTTATATTAATTTTTATTGTCTCCCAACTGTTATTATAATAAAGTCTTTAAACAACGTGCATGCCAAATCTAGCAAAAAACATATTACGTAGTTTCCTGCTTCAGTTCAAATAACATTAAAATCATCGCATCAATTTTAATACTAATTGCTAAATTATACATAGAACCGTGTGTTTTATCTTTTTCAATATCTTAAAAGTAGATATGTTATTAAATAATTTTATTAGTCTTCATACCACTAATAGTCATCATCTTTGTCCAATGTATTTCGATGTCGATTATGTTTCTTCATGACGAGTCTCATGAAATTTAAAGCCTGCTATTTTTATTTTTCTGAACTTATCAACCACATTATTTAATTCATTATCTTTATAAACCTTAGTTGGGACACATCCCCATACTGGTCCTGGCCATGCTGCATCAGTGTGGTAACGAACCACATGATGAATATGACATTGCGGAACTATATTGCCTAAGGCTGCAATATTCATTTTGTCACCATGAAATGATTTCATTAAATATTGAGCAAGCAATGAAGACTCTATTAATAAATGATGTTGGTCTACTTCTGATAATTGATATATTTCGCTGATATTATTCCGATCTGGGACGAGAATGAACCAAGGGTAATTTGCGTCGCGCATCAATAATAAATGACATAATGAAAATCGTCCAAGAATCATACAATCATTTAACAATTGTGGAGAAATATTAGCCATGCTTAGCAATAAGGACCTGCTTGCATTGTCGACAATTATAGCGCACTCCTTTTAGTGCACGATTATGTCTGATTTTAGTTAATTCAAATGTCCGACAGGAACAAGAATAAGAATATCGTTTGTATTGCTTCGTCGGAATACCATCCAGTTCGAAACTACAGGTTACACTTGGGTCTGCATTAAATATCGCCATGACTTTTCGCCATTCTTTCCCATGTGGCAACGTATTTTTTAGCCCATACATAACATCTACAACATAATGTGCCACTTCATGTGGCACTGTTGTCTTCAGATTCTCAGTAAAATACTTGGCAAATATATAGGGATTATAACGAATCACTCGTTGGGCTTGCTTTACTTTATACATACCAGCGACCTTACCTTTCAAGTCAAACATTACTGGAATAGGCTCAAACAAAAATTCTAATACGGCGCTTGCTTGGTAAATATAAGCTTCCGATGCAGCGATGATCTGTTGTTGCTGCTCTGATTGGATTGGGACGATATCTAACATTAGGCGAACTCTGCCACATCATAAGTTAAGCGGCAATCTCTTACCGTTAACATCTCCCGATAAATCAGAGTATCGCCATCAAAGCAAGCCTGTAAAATATACTTTCAGATCAACTAAGGTGGTTATATGGACTGCGTTTACTACTGAAAATAATCTGAGAATGAATATTTTAGAAGTTATTTTCATTTAACTTTATTTTCTTTTAAACTCTTCAACATGATTTCATCTATCCCCCCATCCCTACTTTGGATATCAGAATTATCAGTAGAGAAGCTTTTATATTATTATGATTACCCACATCCAGAAAACTCGGGTGAGATTATTGAAGGTTATGATAAACATCATGCACTCAGAACAGCAAAGATGTGTGCAGCTGTTGCACATTACCTAGGACATCATGATGAGAGGGTCCGTCACTATCAAATAGCTTGCTTGCTGCACGACATCGGAAGAGCTGGGCTTGAACAAAACTTGTTTGGAAAAATTTGGACATGGGCTAGATCTGAGGGAATTCCAACACGACCTGCGGAATGGCGGGCTGAGCATCCGGACACAATATACGGTAATGAAACTGAAGCATTTTGGTCATTGTATCTACCTCAATTACAGAAAATCGGGATTAAAACCGGAGCATGGGCTAAAGAACAAGTAGAGATGCGTCTGGGTTATGCAAGACGACTAAGCCGACTTATCAAACAGTTAGAACCCAAACTAAAACAAGATGGCATTGAATGGTTTGATTGGATGGAACTAGTCACACTCTATTATTATTACCCGGAGAAACTAATTGATACCCTCGACTGGGTACATGAGTTAGGAGAAATACTAGTCGCCTGTGAACAATTGGAAGCTTATAGTAATCGCGAACGTGGGAGCGATTACTATAATCGAAATAAAGAGGACTTTGTTGGTGCTTTTAAATATCTTGACAGTTTAAAAGAAAAAGGTCAGCTCAGTGATAAAGTTTTATCTACCGTTCGTTTATTAACTCGGCGAGGACTTTTTGACAATATCTTATCGGAAGCTCGCGGTGGACAACTGTCCGTCACGGACACAAATTTTCTGCGTACATTAAAGGCACATGCTTCAGCATAAGGAAAAAAAATGACCGTAATAACACGACAATTCTCATTAGATATGCAAGGGGCAACGCAGATTGAGAATATCACAGAAAAAGTAAAAAATAATTTATTAGAGTCTGAGCTTGTAGCGGGTATTATTACACTCTTCATTAAACATACCACTGCATCAATAATGATTTTTGAAGATGAAGCCGGTTTACGAATAGATACAAAAGATATCTGGGATAAATTAATTCCTGCCGATTCACAGTGGCAACATAATACGCGCAACGCAGGAGAGACTAATAGTCACAGTCATTTACGTGCTCAGATACAAGGACAGTCTTTAACTATTCCGTTTACTGAACAGGCACTGATGTTAGGTATCTGGCAACAGATTGTTATAGTCGATTTTGATACTGCTGCCCGAACTCGAGATATTGTAATTCAGATTATTGGAGAATAAATTTTGCTCCTAGTATTAATCTGACTATACTAATAGGCTTCTATACAAATAAGGGTATCACCAATATTGAATTTCTCTTCAATGAATATCTCGACCTTCTCTGCAATAAGATGTAATTCTCCATTAGTTAAAACTGCATTAACAAAGTATTTTCTGCATCAGGAAACATAACCCCTCAGACTTCATATAATGTGTTCAATAACGTCAACAATGCGCCAAAAAAATATTGACAATGTATACAATCAGTGAGTATCGCGGGTAAATTGAAAAATAAAACAACAAACAATTTAGTAATGAGAACTACTAGATTTAGACAACCCTTAATTACAGTTAAGCGTTGAAGATTTCTCTCATGATAAGTCTATTCGACCTTCGTTCATTCACTTGTGATTATTATATATTGAGATGGGCAAACTTAAGAAATTATTTATCACATAAATAGTTATATTTTTTCATAATTTTTTGTGAATTCTTCACACTTGTTTGTGAATGACCTCACACTATCTGGAATAGGCACCCTTAACGTAGCCAATTTAATTAAGAGAACGCCGCATTCTTTAATTAAGCGATATGCACACATGAACCGTATATTTTTCTTTTCACTTTTATCAAATAATAAATTGTTCAGACTTTTTTCATACTCTTCTTTAGCTGCAATATAGCATGGCCAAACATCAAACATTACAGGATCGGTACGAATCGTTTCGCAAGCCATTTTTGCCATAACACCTAGTTCTAAAAGTTTGTTGTTGACAGCAGATAAAGCACCATCTGTTATTGTAACTGTACTTATTGAGCTTGTGACCTGATCAATTTCCGACATAGTTTGAGATATCTTGATATATCGACTTTGAAAAAAGTCTTCTATTGGCATTGAAAAAACCTTGAAAGGTTCACCCCATAGTTCATCAACACCTTCACCGCCATCGGCAAGCTTGATA
>CAJJDJ010000091.1 GCA_905182825.1 Thiotrichaceae bacterium UBA7359 | reverse complement strand
TTTTTGTCCATTATTTGAAAGAAATATTCTAAATCAGACGTCTCAGGACTTTTAAAGTCGACTGGCATATGAATATAATCCATAGTATATGCTTGCACGATATTTTGTTCATCAGCAATCGCACCGGGCGAATCAGATAAGGCTAAGTTTATGACCAAGTCAATACTCGCTTTTTTTATGAATTCAAACTGATCAACACTCGGTTGTGCAGCTGTATGTAATAGATCTGATATCTTGCGATAATTTTTTATATCTTCAAGCATAATGGTTTGCTATAGCTTCAAATTTTTCGCAATATTTATTTTTGCCATATTTTTTCGCGCCTTTCAAAAAAATCGAGATCTTTTTCATTAACATGCTAATTGCTGCTTCGAGATCTGAATCGTTTAATATTTGCGATTCGATACATTTTACCAAAGCTATAATTCGAAATCGGTCCATCCCCCAATGTTTTTTTGACAACTGATCATCATGACCCCCAAATTTATTTGTTAAAGCTTCATCAAGAAAAAGTGTTTGATACTGGCAACAAATTCGTAACCACATATCGTAATCTTCACATGCTGGGAGATTCTCATCAAACAACCCGACATTATTAAATATTTCTTTTTTAATTATTACAGATGAGGGTGAAATAGCACAAAGTGGTAAGCAATGTCGAAAGATATAGCCGCCATGTTTTTCATGTTTTTTACTTTGATGTAGAATTTTTCCATTTCGATACCACGTTTCGTTAGTATGACAAAAGAGATAGTTAGGGTTTTTCGTGAGTGCCTTGCATTGTTTTTCAAGTTTCTTCGGCTCCCAACTATCATCTGAATCGAGTAAACAGATCCATTCACATTTTGTTGCATTTATTCCTGTATTTCTCGCTGCGCTAACACCCATATTTTTTTGATATAGGTAGTCTATTTTATAATTGTTATCTTTGATGAGTCGACATGTACCATCAGTAGATCCATCATCAATAACAATAATCTCGTCAGCAGGATAAGTTTGAGCAATAACCGATTCTATAGCGCGTTTAAGAAGCACTACACGATTGTAGGTTGGAATTATTACAGCAATTTTAAGCATGCCAAAATAGGAGTTGTAAGTTAGAATAGGCGATCAACAATAAACGACTTGATTAATAAATGAAACGCCTCAAAGATAAAATTGCTGTGATTACAGGTGCCAGCAGTGGCATTGGAGCTAAGATCGCAATTTTATTTGCTAAAGAAGGAGGTTCGGTTGTCGTAAACTACCGTAAATCCAAAGATAATGCAGAAAAAGTGGTCGAAGAAATTAAGTGTATGGGTCAACACGCGATTGCTATTCAAGCAGATATGGGGAATAAGAAAGATATTATTCGTCTTATTTCAGCAACTATGGATAAATTTGGTCATATTGACATATTGGTCAATAATGCTGGTGCAGACATCCTTACTGGCTCCGGTGCATTAGCTAACAACGATGAAAAGTTGGAACAATTATTAAATGTTGATCTTAAGGGTACTATAAATGCCTGTTGGCTGGTAGCAACAATCATGCAGAAACAAGGAGCAGGTGTGATTGTTAATATGGGGTGGGATTTAGCAACGCATGGGATTGAAGGTCTAAATCCACAAATTTTTGCAGCATCAAAAGCAGGCGTATTAGGTTTTACCCGTTCTTTTGCTAAAACAGTTGCTCCAGAAATTCGTGTCAATATGGTTTCACCTGGATGGATAGCGACATCCTTTTCTGAAAAGCATATGCAAGAGGAATACTTTCAAGCAAGGATAAAGGAAATACCTTTAGGCCGTTTTGGAAAACCGGAAGATGTGGCAGCAGCTGTTGTGTTTTTAGCTTCTGAGGAATCATCCTATTTATCAGGAGAATCCATTAATATTAATGGTGGTTTGGTTTAACTAATAACTATTAAAGAAGATCTTATGATATGTCTGAAAAATCTAAAAAAGCAGGTATTAAAGTCCGCACAGAGGTCATGGGTGAAAAATTTATACAACGTGCTGTTGACAACACAACAGAATTAACTGCGCCAATTCAAAACTGGATTAACGAACATGCTTGGGGTTCAACGTGGCAACGAGATGGTTTGTCTCGTCAAACACGCTCACTAATAACTGTTGCAATGCTAGTGACACTTAAAGCACCTATAGAATTAAAAGGACATATTAGAGGAGCTTTAAATAATGGCTGCACAGTTGAAGAAATTCGAGAAGTGTTACTGCATTCTGTTATTTATTGTGGTGCACCTGCAACACAAGAAGCATTTCGGGCAGCACAGGAAGTTATTGATGATTGGCAAAAAGAACTTAATTCAGATACTTAGTTGTATGATTTTTAGGAACAAACATGAAGATGACTTAAGTATTAATAATGTATCAAAGAGTGAATATTATATTTTTCTAATTTATCTCTACCCTTAAGAAAATCGAGTTCGATGACGAAAGCACAGGCAGCCACTTCGGCGTCTAGTTTTTCAATCAAGGCACAACTTGCCGCAGCAGTTCCACCAGTAGCAATTAGATCATCGACCAATAAGACACGATCGCCTTGTTTCAATGCATCATCATGTATCTCTAAGGATGCCGTCCCATACTCAAGGTCATAAGATAAGCTTTGTACATCATATGGTAATTTTCCAGGTTTGCGTAATGGAACAAAGCTGACGCCAAGCTCCCATGCAGCTAGACTGCCAAAAATAAAACCTCGTGCTTCCATGCCAGCTACTGCAGTAATATCTGTACCAAGAAAAGGATAGATCAATTGATTTACAGCCAATCGCAACATAGCTGGTTCTTTTACTAATGGTGTAATATCCTTGAATTGTATTCCCGGTTTTGGAAAGTCTGGGATATTTCGAATATGTGCCTCTAAACGTCTCATATATTGACTCCGAATCACATTATAATTTTGATATATTAAACCTTAATTAAGAAAAAAGGGAATTTCTCTTTAACTAAATAAATTTTATGCAATCACTCCAGAATTAAAACTAATGGAAACATTTGAAACAATATATGAAATGGCCGTGGACATGAAAACCGGTGTCGAGACTTTGGAATCTTTATTACCGATACCACGCACAGAAAAAGAGCTTAAAAAACTCACAAATGATTTTTGCTTGTCAAACATGACCCGGCGTATTTTTCAAGCAGGGCTAAATCGAAAGATTATTGATAATAAATGGCCCGCATTTGAAGAGGTGTTTCATCGATTTGATATCAATGCCGTAAGGATGATGAGTGATGATGAATTACAGGTATTAATGGGTGAAAAACGTATTGTTCGTCATTGGGGTAAAATTCAAAGTGTAAGATATAATGCACAGACTATTTATGAAATAAATGAAGAAGAAGGTGAGTTTATTAATTATCTCGCGGAATGGCCTTCGAGTGACATTGTTGAATTCTGGGATATTCTAAAAAAGCGTTTTAAACAATTAGGAGGTGCATCTGGCCCGTATTTTTTACGGCGTATAAAAAAAGATACATTTTTTTTAACTCAAGATGTTATCAGAGCTATGGCTCATTGGGGTGCTATAGATGAAGAGCCTAAGAATAAAAAACAGAAGAAACATGTGCAGGACTGTATGAATATGTGGCAAGAAGAGAGTCATAGACCATATTGTCAGTTGAGTATGATATTGGCCTGCTCGATAGATTAATCATGGGACGTTGGCGAGCACCGGCATCTGAATCTTCAGCATATATTACTCCAGAAGGCTATCGAAAATTAGAGCAAGAAAATACTACTTTATGGACAAAACGTAATGTTGTCACAAAAGCAGTTACAGCAGCAGCAGCAGAGGGAGATCGCTCTGAAAATGCTGAATATATCTATCGTAAAAAACAATTACGAGAGATTGATTCACGAATAGCCTATTTACAACGGCGGATGCCTAAACTAACAGTTGTACGACAGACAGAAGATATAACTAAAGTATTTTTTGGCGCATGGATAACAATTAAGGATTTCTCTGGAAAAGAGCGGCGTTATCGAATTGTTGGAGCTGATGAGTTTGATATTAATGAACATTACATTACGGTTGATTCTCCATTAGCAAAATCAATGATGGGTAAAATGATTAACGATAAAATAGTTTTTGAAAGGCAAGGGGTAACTCAAGCTTTAATCATCATCAATATCGAATATATAATTTAGAAGTTGTCACTACTTTTCCATTAAAGACACTACTAAAAGGTTCAATGGAAGTTCAAAAATAATTTCTCTATTTCTAATGATGGTTTGATGATGATTGCTTGAGATTATGGTCATGTCATAAGTAAGAAAAAGTCTGTTTTTTTAAAGACGACGGTGACTGACAAAGATATTTATCCTGTAGAGGTTTTCTGGAAACGTTGAACTCAACTGTTATTACAACTGAAATTTTCCTAGCGGGTTACCTTTATTTTTTTAGTTGGATCATATTTAACTAGCTTACTTAGTTGGTTACTCCAGTTGTTTGTTTTTTTTATGCTCTAAATATGACTTTCCTAGTTTAGTGATGCTGACATAATCGGTCTTACCTGTACTCAAAACCGGAATTTTTTCAATATAGATTATTATCTTAGGAATGACTAATTCGCTTACATGTATGCTCTTAGCTATTTTTTGTAATTCTTTACGTATAGGATTCTTTTGGTTAGTGATGAGAACCACTCTTTCTCCTTTATGCTCATCATGTAGAGTGAAAGCGGCATGTTCCATGTTTGGCCATGTTAGACTGGCCAGTTCTTCAACTGCCGATAAGGAAACCATCTCTCCGCCCACCTTTGCAAAACGCTTCGCACGTCCCAAAATTGTAATAAACCCATCATCATCAACAACTACAATATCTCCAGTGTCATACCAACCCAATCCACGTTCTGTTGCTGGCGCTTCTATTTGCCCCAGTTTGTGATGACTGAGATAGCCTTGCATGATATTAGGACCTCTGACGACAAGAAGACCTCCATTTTCTATTCCATCTACTGGTTTTATATAGTATTCCATATCAGATACTAAACGACCTACTGTGCCTGATTTGTTTAACATCTTATTATTAACTGATATCACAGGACTAGCTTCTGTCACACCATAGCCTTGCAAGATCCTAAGACCATATTTATGCATCCATAATTCCATCGTGTCGACATGTAATTTCTCTGCTCCAGCGATGACATAATTTAAAGTATTCAAATCATAAGGGTGAGCATAATGAGCGTAACCTTTAAGAAAAGTATTGGTAGCAAAAAATATAGTTGCCCCTAATTCGTAAATTAATTCCGGAATGACTCGATAATTTAAAGGAGATGGATAGAGGAATATTTTCCCACCACCTAAGAGTGGCATTAATAAACCAGCATTGAGTCCAAATGAATGAAACAGCGGCAAGCAGTTAAAAACTGTATCTGTTGGGTTGAAGTTGATATGACAACGAACTTGAGCATAATTTGCAAGTATATTAGTGTGAGAAAGCACGACGCCTTTAGGGTAGCCTTCTGAACCTGAAGTGAACAAAATAACTGCTTTTGCATTAGGTTTCGTATTTAGGTTGTTTTTTGAATAATATTTTGCCGGGTTCTTACTCATGTATAGAGCAGATAGTTTTGTAATAAAGGTGATATTCTTTTTAATGTCTTCTAGGCATATAACTATAACGTCTTTCTCAAGTTCTTTTATAAGTTTTTCGAGCCTTGCATTCTCTAAGAAAGTTCTTGATGTGTAAACGGTTTTTACTTGTGCAGTTACACATGCGCGTTTTATATTCAGAGCACCAGAGGTGTAGTTTAACAATGTAGGAATGCGACCAATGAATTGCAAGGCAAAGAAAAATATTGGAAAAGCATTAACATTAGGTAGCAATATTCCGACATGTTCATCTGCATTAGTTCGTTTCTTTATTAGACAGCTTAATAAAATACTGCGTAAAATTAATTCACCATAATTTACCTTCTCACGTTTTATGTCTTCTAATATTATTTTTTTCTTCCCAAATTGTTTGCTTGCATCAAGCATCGCCATATAGAGAGTTCTTCTTTTATCAACGCTTGAATATGACAGCTTATACATTATCTCTTGTAGTTGTTGAGATGCTATTTTTCTACGTTCATGCCCCACAATGTGTGACGAAATTTTTATTTTTGCAGTAGGTAGAACTTTGACAGTGATTTTAGGAAACCAGCAGACATATCCACGTCTTTTCATATAAGACAGAGGACTATATTGTGCTCCTTCAATTGCTATAGGTAAAATAGTAGCGTTACTCTTATCTGCAATTAAACTCGGCCCCTCATAAATTTTCATTAGTGAACCGGTCACAGTAATCCGTCCTTCCGGAAATATTACAGCTTTTTTATTTTTCTTGATATATTTGACCATAGACTTTACTGATAAAGGGTTACTTGGATCCATTTCAAATAAGTCGACAAAAAACAAAAATGGTTTAAATGTTTTTTTAGCAGCTATTTTTCTACTTATAGCAAAGGTGGGCGTTTCTGGAAGCCAAGCGTAGAGCAAGATACCATCAAGTAAAGAAGTGTGGTTTGCTATGATTAATACGCGATCGCCAGCCTTTTCATAATTTTCTAGACCAGTGACTTCTACTTTATATAGCAGACGAAGTAAAACTCGAAAGAATAATTTCCAGATGTGCTTCATACATCTATTGTACTTGCAAAAGTACTGCTATGAGAATAGCTTTACTATGAAAGAGTGAAAAAGTTAACGATTAAGATGAACACCTCAAGCATCAGTAATTGTTTGGTGAACGATTAAGCTCTGCCCAGGCTGTAATTTTTTTTCTTTTTTGATCTTGTTCCATTTGAGCAAATCTGTAACATGAATATCATGCTTTCTTGCGATCAACCATAACGAATCACCTTGTTTGACTATATAAGCATCAGATGAAGTATTTTTTGCTGTGTCTTTAATTAGACTGCGTTTATTTTTATGTTGTTTAACCCAGACAATTAGTTTTTGTCCCGGTTTAAGTAGATTTTTTTGTGAAATATCATTCCACTGCCTCAATTGACTTAACTTAACGCCATATTTACGGCTAATGTCCCAAAGGTTGTCACCACGTTTGACAGAATACATATTACGTCTACCGTCAAAAGATTTCTTAAGGTCGTTAAATTTTCTGACATCCTGACTTAAGGTATAAAACTTACTGTCTTCCTTTGCAGTAGGAATCAGTAAATAATGACCTGCACGTATTCTGCTGTTTTTAAGTTGATTAATATTTTTTAATGTAGTGACATCTGTGTGATAACGTAAAGCAATATGGCTTAGTGATTCACCTTCAATAATTTTATGTTGTTCCCAAGTTACGCGCTTAGATTCGGGTAAAACTGCAAGTTTTTGTTTGAAATCGCTTACTTTACTTACCGGGATTAATAAATGATGAGGTCCTTTTGGATCCGTTGCCCAACGATTGAAAGCCGGGTTAAGAGTATAAACTTCACTCATGGACAAACCAGATAGTTTCGCAACAGTAGCTAGATCAATCTGACTGTCGACGTTAACTTGTTCAAAATATTGCTTATTTAGAATATTTTTGAAGTTAATATTATACTTAGCATTGTTTCTGAGTATTTCAGTTAAAGCTAAAAGGTTGGGTACATAGCTTCGCGTTTCACGAGGCAAAGGTAATGACCAGAAGTCAGTCTTCTTACCAGCCTTTTTGTTCTTTCTTATAGCCTTTTCAACATTACCTTCTCCCGCATTATAGGCGGCGAGGGCATGAAACCAATTGCCATTAAAACGCTTATTTAAGTTTTGTAGATAATCAAGAGCACCATTAGTTGATAAGATAATGTCTCTACGACCGTCATACCACCAGTTTTGTTTCATTCCAAAACGCTTGCCGGTTGCCGGAATAAACTGCCATATGCCAGAAGCATGGCTGGGAGAATATGCAAATGGTTTATATGCACTTTCCACAATAGGCAAAAGTGCTAAATCAAGCGGCATATTACGCTCTTTTAATTTCGATATAATATAAAATAAATATGGTTCTGCACGATCCGCCACACGATCTAAATACGCTTGATGACGAGTAAACCATGCGATCTTTTCCTTAACACTGCGTTGATTAATATTACTATCGAATTGCAAGTCATCTCTGATTAAAAGCCAGAGGTTAGTATGTTTCTTTTTATTAAGAGGCTGATTATCCATCTCCTGATCAACCTTGACCTTTGAATTTGTTACTTCCGATATATTGGCGACAATATTTTTTGACATCAAATTTAATGTTTGACTCTTCTCTGGAATTGGTGCGGCTTCTGCTGAATCGAATCGAGTCGAACTGAGATTGCAAGCGCTAATAAATAGTGTTAGTGAGCAAAATGTTATTTTATATGTCATGTACATAACCGAATGCTAGTGACTGGTAGTGTTCGGGTCAAGTGCAAACTTACAAATCAAAAATTATCCTTCCACTGTCGTATTGCAGTAAAAACATCGACTGCATTATTCAACTTTTTACCTGAAAAATCACTGGCTGCCGACATGACGCTAGGCTCTTCACATCGCAAAAATGGATTTGTTTGACTCTCTTGTAACAATGTTGAGGGCACTGATGATTGATTTGATTTTCTGGCTTGTTGAGCAAGTTTCAAGCGTTTGTGTATAAGCTTGTTTTGGGGTTCGACGTTTGCAGCAAACTTAAGATTCTCCACAGTATATTCATGCCCGCAATACAGTAATGTACTCCCAGGTAAGGTCTTAAATTTCGATAAAGAAGCATGCATTTGTGATGATGTGCCTTCAAATATGCGGCCACAACCGGCGGTAAAAAGAGTATCTCCACTGAAGACCATACCATCAGTATAATAAGCGATTGCGCCGGATGTATGTCCCGGGACGTCTAGGATTTTTAGATTTATATTCAATTCTGGTAATGCGACTAAATCACCTTCACTAACTAGGTCTGTACTTCCTGTAACACTTTCTGTTTTTGGTGTATAAACTGGAATGTCAAACTGTTTTGTAATTCCCAGAATACCACCTACGTGATCCCAATGGTGGTGCGTAATCAGGATTGCTATTGGTACTAAATTTTCATGCTCTATCCTTTCGAGTACTGGCTTCGTTTCGCTAGGGTCGATAATAGCTATGTGTCGGTTTATTTGGTTCTTTAAGAGCCAAATATAGTTATCCTTTAGGGCTGACAGGGGTATGATCTCTAGCATGTTTTATTTATAGTCCAAATTAATTCGTTAATATTATTATGAGTAACATATTTATAAATTCTGAAAATATAAATACATCATCTCTAAGTGGTAAATTTTCAATCTGGTTTAATAGTCCATTAGGCAGAATGGTTTATGCTGCGGAGATTGAACAATTAGAAAGTATTCTACAAGGTTTGTTTGGTTATCATATATTACAGTATGGCTACTTCGCAGAATCAAATTATCTGAGTTCATCCCGGATCGCGAATAAATCAACCTTATTATTGGATAATACAGAAGTGAATAATAACATAATTGCAATATATACCAGCGCAGAACAATTACCAATTGCAATGGATTGTGTTGATGTAATCGTTTTGCCACATATCCTCGAATATTCTAAAGACATACATAAAATATTGCAGGAACTGGAACGTGTTCTTATAGATGACGGGCATGTAGTAATTATCGGTATCAACCCATTGAGTCTGTGGGGTCTATGGCATTTCTTTAAGTGCTGGTCGGGTGAAATGCCTTGGAGAGGACGTCTGTTATTAATCTCACGATTAAAAAATTGGCTATCGTTATCAAACTTTGAAGTTAAAGAACTCAATCGTTTCTTTTTTTTGCCACCATTAAATAACCGAAATCTACTAAAGAAATTGGTGCCGCTGGAGCTATTGGGTCGTTATTGTTGGCCAATCTTTGGTGGGCTATATGTTGTTGTTGCTAGAAAACGTACTGCACCTCTAAATCCAATTAAGATACAATGGCGAGCTAAACGAAATATGATTATGACAAGAATAATTGAAAACATAATCAGGATAGCTATAAAAAAAAATGAGTGAAACAATCTATATTTTTTCCGATGGTGCGTGTCGGGGTAATCCTGGCCCGGGTG
>CAJJDJ010000090.1 GCA_905182825.1 Thiotrichaceae bacterium UBA7359 | reverse complement strand
AAAAAGCCTTGGAGTTAGCATTAAATAAAAAAAATATAGAATGGAAATTGCAACCTGGTGAAGGGGCTTTTTATGGACCGAAAATTGAATTCTCATTGAAAGATTGCATTGAGCGTGTGTGGCAATGTGGAACAATTCAGGTTGATTTTTCAATGCCAGGACGACTTGATGCCACATATGTTAATGAGGATAGTATTAAACAAACCCCGGTCATGCTTCATCGCGCTATTGTTGGTTCAATGGAACGATTTATTGGTATTTTGATTGAAAATTATGCAGGCGCATTTCCGGTTTGGTTATCACCAATTCAGGCTGTAGTGGTATCAATTACTGAAAAACAAAGTGAATACGCAAGAAAAGTAGCAGAAATCTTGAAAAACCAGAGATTTAGGGTCGAAGTTGACTTGAGAAATGAGACGATCGGGCTTAAAATTCGCGACCACGCAATGCAACGAGTGCCCTACCAAATTATTTTGGGTGCTCGTGAAAAGGATGAAAATATGGTGGCAGTGCGAACTCGTGATGGTGAGGATCTTGGAGTAATGACTCTTGAGAAGTTCATCGAAAGGCTAAACGACGATGTTTCGCGTTTTAGTCGAAATAATTTGGGGGAATAATTTATCAGCGTAGAAAAGAAGACACGGCTCAATGAAGACATAACTTCGCCGGAGGTGAGGTTAATAAATGCAGAAGGTGAACAAGTAGGCGTAGTATCTATTAGTGAAGCAAAACAAAGCGCTGAAAACTCGGAGTTAGATTTAGTGGAAATTGTACCTAATTCAGAACCACCTGTTTGTCGAGTAATGGATTACGGGAAATTCATATTTGAGCAGAATAAGAAAAAACACGCCTCCAAAAAGAAGCAAAAACAGATACAAATTAAGGAAATTAAATTTAGGCCGGGTACCGAAGATGGTGATTATCAAATAAAGTTGAAGAATTTAATCAAATTTTTGAGCAACGGTGATAAAGCAAAAATTACACTTCGATTTCGTGGCAGAGAAATGGTACATCAGGAATTAGGAACGAAGATGTTAAAGAGGATAGAAGCCGATCTAGAAGAATATGGAAGTGTCGAGCAATTTCCAAAGATGGAAGGTCGTCAAATGGTTATGGTTTTGGCCTCAAAAAAATAAATTGATAAGAATTTTGAAATTGGAGTTATTGAAATGCCTAAGATGAAATCAAATAGTGGTGCTGCAAAGCGTTTTTCTCGCACAGCATCCGGTAAATTTAAACATGGTCAGTCGCATCGCAGTCACATTCTGACTAAAAAGAGCACAAAGCGTAAACGTCAGTTACGCGGAATGCTTGCAGTCCATGATAGTGACCAGAAGGCAGTTGCCCGAATGGTTCCGTATTTATAGAGAGGAATTGAAGCAATGCCAAGAGTAAAACGTGGTGTAACCGCGCATGCCAGACATAAAAAAATTATTGACCAAGCCAAAGGATACAGAGGTCGACGTAAGAATATTTTTCGCGTTGCCATACAAGCAGTCACTAAAGCAGGTCAATATGCTTACAGAGATCGTCGTCAGCGAAAAAGACAATTTCGTTCCCTTTGGATTACGAGAATCAATGCTGCTGCTCGAATTCATGGATTATCATATAGCCGTTTCATAGATGGATTGAACAAATCATCTATTGTGGTTGATCGTAAAGTATTAGCTGATATTGCTGTATTTGATAAGGTTGCTTTTGGTGTCTTAGCCGAACAAGCAAAGGCTAGCCTTACTCATTAATCTTTTTATATTGATTTAAAAAGGGGAAAGGCTTGCCTTTCCCCTTTTTCTTTTATAGATACTGATAACGTGAAGAATACTGAGAAACTAAAAGCCAAAGCAATTGTAGAGATAAATGCAGTAGTTGATCTTTCGCAGCTTGCTCTCCTAAGAGTTGATTATCTTGGTAAAAAAGGTCAACTCACACAGCAATTAAAACAACTTGGTAAACTACCAGTTGAAGAGAGACCTCAAGCAGGTCAGATTATAAATGCAGCTAAAATAGCTGTTCAAAATGCAATTGAAGAACGAAAGATAGCACTTGAAAATGAACGGCTTAATGAAAATATCGACAAAGACCGTTTAGATGTTTCATTGCCAGGACGAGGAAATGATCGAGCTGGATTACACCCCATAACATTGACCTTGCAGCGAATAGAATCGCTTTTTCAACAAATTGGTTTTGATGTTGTCGAGG
>CAJJDJ010000089.1 GCA_905182825.1 Thiotrichaceae bacterium UBA7359 | reverse complement strand
GTATATCGGTCTCGGAATTGATTTTGCAATTCATCTACTCTTACGTTTTCGAGAAGATAAACTTTCCATATCAAACAGTAGGCATGCTTTACAAATGTCAATAACTCATATTTCCAAATCATTAATACTCTGCGCGATCACCACAGCGATTGCTTTTTATTCTTTTATACCGACTGATTACCTGGGTGTCGCTGAGTTAGGCTGGATTGCTGGAAGCGGCATGTTTATCAGCTTAATATTTACTTTTACATTTTTACCTGCACTATTAACTTTTATTAAGTCGACACCAAGACTGGACATCCAGAATAAGCACATCAATCCTATATTAGAAGTGTTAATTAATATCCCATATAAACACACGAAGATAATACTTCTACTTACGTTAATGATTATTGTTGGCCTAAGTTTTCAATATGATAAAATAGACTTTGATACAAACACATTAAACCTTCAAGACCCTGAAAATGAATCCGTCCAGACTTATCGTGACTTATTAAAAGATAGCAAAACATCACCATGGAATGGTATTTTACTTAATAAGAACTCTATTGATATTCAATCATTTAAAACTGATATTGAATCGCTACCATTAGTTGACGAAGTTATTTCTCTAAATGATTTCATTCCTAAAGAACAAGAAGATAAATTACTTATTATTGATGATATTAATTTGTTATTAGGAACTCTTACCTCATCTGGAAGAAATAAAGAAATCAATAATAAAGAACGTCTTGATACAATCAAAATAATAATTGGAAAACTGGATTCTATGTCAACAGACATCATGGGCGAAGAATTAAAGTCATTAAAAAAGAATCTATATGACTTGTCATTGAAATTAATCACATCTACTAATGACGAAAAAATTAATAGGGTCGAGCAACAACTGTTGAAAAGTTTTCCTGGCAGGATACGAACTTTATCTGATGCGCTTAAAGCAGAGTATGTAGAATCAAAAAATATACCTGCTGAAATTCATGACCGTTGGATGAGTGAAAATCATTACAAAATAAAAATATCACCGGTTGAGAACCTTAATGATAACGCTGCGATGAAAAGATTTGTAAAAGAATTACAAGCATATGATAGCAATGTTATTGGTTCGCCTATCATTAGTATTGAAGCGGGAGAAGCCGTTATAACTGCATTTAAATCTGCATTTACTTATGCATTTATTGCAATAGCAATACTATTGATTCTTTTGGTAAATATAAAAACAGATGCATTGATTATATTATCATCTGTTTTCGCCGGCGGTGTCTTCACCTTTGGATTTATGCTGTTATTTAACATACCTCTCAATTTTGCAAATATTATTGGCCTACCATTGTTACTAGGTATTGGTATCGATAGTGGTATTCATATTACCGACCGCTTTCGTCAAGAACATGGCTCACAGAAAAATATTTTTATGACCAGTTCTTCCCGTGGTGTTTTTGTTAGTTCATTGACAACAATCTGCAGCATTGGAAACTTGGCCTTTTCGTCACACCAAGGTACTGCGAGCATGGGCTTACTATTGTCTATAGGACTCGCCTCAATGATGATCTCTACAATGTTAGTACTACCTGCATTTTTGATATGGCAAGATTCATTAAATCCTGATGCATTAAATCATGATTAAATATCATAAATTTTTCATATGAAAATATTAATAACTGGCGCGAATGGATTTGTTGGTTCTGCAGTATTACGACTACTTATAAAAAACGGCCATGAAGTATGTGCCTTAGTTAGGCCTGGGTCAGACAGACGTAATTTTGATGGCCTTGACCTTGAAGTTATGGAAGGAGACCTAAAAGATACTGGTTCTCTAGAACGTGCTGTCATTGGCTGCAATATCTTGTTTCATATTGCTGCAGACTATCGATTATGGACACCTGATCCAGCATCAATGTATGCAACAAATGTAAATGGGACACGAGATTTAATTATAGCGGCAACTAAGGCCGGTCTTGATAAGATTGTCTATACTAGTAGTGTTGCAACGTTGGGTACTAATAAAGATGGCACACCTTCTGATGAGACCACATTGGTAACACTTGAAGATATGATTGGCCATTATAAGCGTTCAAAATATCTCGCTGAACAAGAAGTCCGTAAGTTAATAAAAGAAATAGCTAGTCCAGTTGTTATTGTTAACCCTTCAACACCCGTCGGTCCACGCGACATCAAACCCACGCCTACTGGAAGAATCATTCTTGATACAATTCGTAATCGCATGCCAGCTTATGTCGAAACTGGTTTAAATATAGTGCACGTTGATGATGTTGCAAATGGACATTTACTTGCACTAGAAAAAGGTCATATTGGTGAAAGTTATATCCTTGGTGGCGACAATATGTCATTGGTACAGATATTAGAATATATTTGTGCCAATCAGGGAATGAAGCCACCTTCGATTAAATTACCTCATAATTTGGTTTTGCCTATTGCCTGGGTAATGGAACGTATTGCAAACATCACCCATAAAGAACCCAGGGCTACTGTAGAAAGTGTTAAAATGTCTAAAAAGATTATGTTCTTTTCCAGTGATAAAGCCGTAAAGAAAATAGGTTATCAATCAAGACCCGGTATTGAAGGTCTAGATGATGCCATACAATGGTTTAACACACAGAGGTACGAATAGAATAAGTTAGCAGCAGAAATTTTATTGTTTGTTGATCTTCCTTAGCATAGATACTTTCATCATCGTATTAGTATATTTTAACTAATCTTAAACTAGACTTTAATTAAAATTCATGTGCTATCCCAACTAGGATAATTATATTTTTAATAATACTCATCCATAAAAAAGTCGAGCGCCAAAAGACACCCGACTTTTTTTATTAAAAATATTATTTATTACTAAATTGGCACACCTACGAAACGGTCATTTACCAATAGATGTACCCAAATACTAGCGGCATAACCTAAGGCTATTGCCCAGGTCCATTTAAGATGTGCAAAAAATGTATATATGCCTCTAGCCTGTCCCATAACCGCAACACCTGCAGCAGAGCCGACGGAGAGTAAAGAACCGCCAACTCCAGCAGTTAATGTAACTAATAACCATTGAAATTCATCCATATGAGGCATCATCGTTAACACCGCAAACATTACTGGAATATTATCAATGATGGCTGACACGATACCAACTAGGACATTAGCCGTTGTGGGTCCTAACTCGATGTACATGAACTGAGATAGTACAGCAAGATATCCCATAGTTCCCAGTCCGCCAACACATAAAATCACACCATAAAAAAACATCAACGTATCCCATTCTGCCTTTGCCAATATACCAAAAATATCAAATTTTTCTTCTTCCGAATGATGGCTCGCACTTACCGACTCTGCATCTAAAGCACCAGCACCGGGAATGTATTTATACTCTTCTTTTTTCTTTTCCAGAGCCCGCATTTTCTTAATCTTCAAATAATAACCAAATAGTTTCAATAAACCCAATCCTGTCATCATGCCAATGACCGGAGGTAAATGCAGAAAGTTATGCGCACAAACCGCCATCGTAATCGTCATTATAAACATGCCAACAACGATGAAAGCACCTTCTTTTAATTCAACTGTCTCTTCAATAGCATCTGGTTTTTCTTTAGCAACAAAAAAAGACATGATCACTGCGGGTATTATCCAGTTAACTATCGAAGGTATAACTAAGGCGAAGAAAGTTGTGAAAGGAATAACGCCTTTTTGCCAGACCATTAAGGTGGTGATATCACCAAATGGACTGAATGCGCCACCCGCATTTGCGGCCACCACAATATTAATACAAGCAATTGCAATAAATTTAATATTTGTGCCCCCTACCGCCATCGCAACAGTCGACATTAACAATGCGGTAGTCAAATTATCTGCAATTGGTGATAATAAGAATGACAATACACCAGTTATCCAAAATATATTGCGTAAAGAAAAGCCACGTGAAACTAACCAAGCTCGTAACGCATCAAACACATTACGTTCAGCCATGGTGTTGATGTAGGTCATAGCAGCGAGTAAAAATAGAAATAATTCGGCAAATTCCAATAAGTTATGACGGATCATAATTTCTGCCGTGTGTTGGTCTCCGCTTCGAGCATAAACAATAGCAACAAACATCCAGATAATACCCGCAGCAACCATAACCGGTTTGGACTTTCGCATATGAAGTTGATCTTCAAAAACAACAAAAGTATAGGCAACGACAAAAACAACAAGGCAAACTATACCAGCCCAATGAGCAGTAAAATCCTGCAGATGTGTATCACCTACCGCCAAAACAACAGTAGGAAATGATATAAATATCGATAGAATAGAAATTGAAATTGCCTTCACGTTAACTCTCATTAAATAACCCCTAGTTATTACTTTCCGTGTTTATTATCCAGATGATCCACAGTAGATGGCAATAATGCCACATTTGATCTTATTTATTAAACATTTAGTTAAATAAATCACTGCATTCAATAAATAATGACATATATCAAAATTGAACGTATCAAGTCCGTACATAGTCTATATTTTAACATTAAATAAGCCATGTTCTAATAAAATTAAAACACTTGATTTGGTTATTATGAGTTTATAGTTAGTCACCCGAGTTTTATTTAAAATTTTTAAAGGTGCTTTAGTAAATCTTAATAAAAAAAAATTTCTATTAAGATTAATCATCAGCTTAGTTCAGGTATAATGCTGAAATGTTAAATAAACTCAACAAAAACACGTTTCTAATACCAGCAATCATTATTCTCGCGACATTAGCAATCAGTGCTGGTTTTTATATATCACTAAAACAAGCCCAGCAGTCTAAACAAGCGAACTCTAATATAGAGGGCTTATTTTGGCCAAATCCAAAAATAATCAATGAGTTTTCTGTGCTTGATCAAGATGGTAATAATTTTGGTTTAAACCAAATGAAAGAGAAATGGTCTTTCATGTTTTTTGGTTATAGTCATTGCCCGGATGTTTGTCCAATCACAATGTCTGTGATGGCCAATGCCTACAAAGAGCTTATCGGCGAAAGTAACAATCTACAGGTCATATTTGCGTCAGTCGATCCAAATCGCGATACAATAGAAAAATTGTTCCAGTATGTTCGTTATTTCAATCCTGATTTCATTGGCCTCGGTGGTGATAATCAAATGATGAGTAGTCTCACAAGTCAAATCGGTGTGGCATATTATATTAATAGCGAGAATAAAAATAAAGATTATTTAGTAGACCATTCAGCTTCAATATTTTTATTTGATCCTGTAGGTAGAATGGTTGGGAAAATATCTCCACCGCACACACAAAATAAAATCATTCAACAATTTACCAACATAAAAAACTTTATCAATGAACAAAGTTAATTTATTTTTATTTGCTATCTTTTTTTCTCAGATGCTTTTTTCCAGTTCAGCATTTACTGATGGAAACGTGAAGGTTTCTATTTCTGATGCTTGGGTTAGTGAGGCTCCAACAAACGTATCTGTCCTTGCGGGATATGCAAACATTCACAATCCTTCAAATAAATTGATAACACTAATAGCTATTTCTAGCCAAAATTTTTCTAAGATTGAAATCCATCGAAGCGTGTTAAATAGGGAGATTATTTCCATGGAAAAGCAGGAGTCATTAGAAATATCCGCAGAAAATACTATTAAATTATCTCCTGGTGATTTTCATCTGATGTTATTTGAACCAAATAAGCCATTACGCTCTGGTGATACAGTAACACTCAACTTCTTATTTTCTGATGGTCATATTGAAACAATAGAAGCAAAAGTAAAGCGTCGAGATACTGAAGATCACTCACATCAAAATCATTAATTATGCCTGAAACATCATCAATCAATTCTCGAATAATAGATTATTTTAAAGTCTGGCCTCAATATCTTATTCCACAACATAGTTTTTCAAAAATAATATATTGGCTAACGAGAATTCAATGTAAACCATGGAAAAATCTGATAATCAATCAATTTATTGATTTATACAATGTAGAACTGAATGAAGCTGAAAGAGAATCTGCAGATAATTATATTTCGTTTAATGATTTCTTCACACGTCATTTAAAAAAATCAGCAAGATCATGGAACTTGAATAAAACTAGTATTCTTAGTCCAGTAGACGGCACCATTAGCCAAATTGGGAAGTTAGATAACAACAAAATAATACAGGCCAAGGGAAAAAATTATACCATTGATACACTCTTAGCTAATGATGCAAACACTATCGCTAAGCTAAACGATGGTTTTTTCACGACTCTATATTTATCACCTAGAGACTATCACCGCATACATATGCCAGTTAGAGGCAAACTCATTAAATCCATATATGTTCCGGGTGATTTATTTGCTGTAAACAATGCAACAGTTCGTAATGTAGACAACCTGTTTTCTCGTAATGAACGATTCATTAGTATTTTTGAAACCGACCTAGGACTGATGGCAAAAGTCATGGTCGGTGCTATCTTTGTTGGTAGCATGGAGACT
>CAJJDJ010000088.1 GCA_905182825.1 Thiotrichaceae bacterium UBA7359 | reverse complement strand
CAAAGCCTACTTCACCGGTATAAAGATTTTTTTTAAGATTTCGTTTCGGTGTGAATGTCCCGACTTGATCTACTAGAAAGTCTTTCCCGGTTGACATTATTCTGATTTTCTTACCCACATCTAACTGCCCATCAATTATTCTCACTAAAGAAACAACTCCAAGATAATTATCAAACCAAGAATCAATGATTAATGCCTTAAGACGGCCTTCTACATTACCTTTTGGAGGTGGAATTTTAATTACTAATTCCTCTAATAGTTCTTTTATTCCTACTCCTAATTTTGCACTGACATGCAAAGCAGCCTGTGCATCAATACCAATGATTTCTTCAATTTCATTTATTACACGCTCAGGTTCTGCTGATGGTAGGTCTATTTTATTTAATACGGGCAATACCTCAAGATTATTGTCTATAGCGCTTAAACAAGTAGCGACACTTTGAGCCTCAACACCTTGAGCAGCATCTATGACAAGCAAAGCACCTTCACATGCAGCTAATGAACGTGAGACTTCATAGCTAAAATCCACATGGCCGGGTGTGTCAATAATATTAAATTGATATTCCTCACCATCATTAGATTTGTAATACAAAGTGACGCTTTGTGCTTTTATGGTAATACCACGCTCGCGCTCAATATCCATAGAGTCAAGCACTTGAGCAGACATCTCTCGGTCTGTTAAAGCACCGCACATTTGTATGAATCTGTCTGCAAGAGTAGATTTACCATGATCAATATGGGCTATAATTGAAAAATTACGTATATGCTTCATTAAATATGTCACTTATTATGAAATCGACTAATTGATTATCTTCGAAACGCGCGATTCTATACGATATTAATCGGACCATAAATCAATTATGAAAATATATGTTAGATTTAAAAACTAATCTCTATCTTTACAATTTTTTAAGAGTCTCTGTTCTTAAAGTTGTATCGACAGATTTCTTTGTATCCGTCTACAAGTATAAGCGTACGAGCTGCAAACTGAGTTACAACTTTTCTTTGAATAAATCATCAAAGTCCTTTAAGTACTACTCATCAAGCTTAAGAGCTAAGAAAATAGGTCCACCTTGTCGTTGTATTAATACGGGTATTGAGCGTCCTTTTGGTAATTTCTTGATGATTTCATAAAGCTGAGATGAATCTTTAATTTTAATATTATTCAAAATGAGAATGATATCTCCTTCTCTGATGCTTGCTTTTTGTGCAGGTCCATCACTCATTTTTTCTACCCATACCCCATAGCCCTCTAGATCAAGTTTATTTCTTTGATCTTTAGTAATATCTTTAGCGATTATATTCAGTGCATTTTCGTCAGGATGCGACATGACCTTTGGACTTGCAGCAATAACTTCATTGTCCATAGGAAGCTCTGATATTTTAACTTGAATAGTCTTATATTTAGAGCGACGTATAATATCTACTGAAACAACGGTGTTTACCAATGTAGAACCAACCAATGGAGGCAAATCCGAAGAAAAACTAACCTTCTGACCATTAAATTTCACGACAATATCACCGACTTCTAATCCTCCTTTCTCGGCTGGTCCATTAGACAAAATTTTTGCTATCAATGCACCATGAGGATGATCCATATCAAAAGATTCAGCTAGTTCGCGTGTCACATCTTGAATCAAGACTCCAAGCCAACCTCTTGTTACACGCCCCTTATTTCTTAATTGTTTATATACACTTTCAACCACATTAACTGGAACAGCAAAAGACAATCCCATGAAACCTCCCGTGCGGCTATATATTTGGGAGTTAACACCTATAACTTCTCCCTCCATATTAAACAAAGGTCCGCCTGAATTTCCTGGATTGATTGCAACATCGGTTTGTATAAACGGCACATAATTCTCATTCGGAAGGCTACGACCAATTGCACTAATAATTCCAGCCGTTACTGAGGCGTCAAAACCAAATGGTGAACCAATTGCTAAAACCCATTCACCAACATTGAGACTTGATGAATCACCAAAGTTTAATGTTTCTAAGTTAGTAGCTTCAATCTTTAAGACAGCAATATCACTCCTTGCATCACTACCAATTAATTCTGCAACAAATTCACGCCGGTCATTTAATCTGACTATAATTTCTTCGGCATCTTTTACTACATGATGATTTGTTATCACATACCCTTCTTGAGCAACTATAAATCCCGAACCTAAAGATGACAATTTATCTGTTTGACCTCGCTTCCCAGGCATTTCATCAAAATATTTTTTAAAAAAATCGTGGAATGGGCTATTGCTGGGTGGTATTGGCAAAGGATGACCCGGTGGCAAGGGTTGCGCCTGAGCTCTAGGACTTTTTGCAGTCGTACTGATATTCACAACAGCTGCAGAGTGTTTATTTATTAAGTCAACGAAATCAGGTAGTCCTCGTGCATGAAGGAGATTGAAATTAAATAGAAGAAATAAACTTAAGAATACTATAAATGATTTTTTCTGCATTGTTATTAGTTTTCCATAATAGCACACTAACTATGTGTGGTCGGGTTGTAATATTAACTTGTGTTTTATAAGTAACTTAAGAGTCAATGTTCATTGAATTGACTACTGATATGGCTCTACAGAGTCTGCCATTAATTTGACAGTTATTTTAGGCACTTCGCCAACCGCCGTGATTTGATAACCACTAGTGTATACGGCGTAAGTATTAATACCCCCAAAATTTGACGCACCTACGACAATATCTGGCTGTTTATCTAACTTTTCAACATAAATGGAAACCATTGCTAGACCATCACTATAAACCAAATGTTCAACAGGTATCCTGCTCGTCAACATAGGTTCTTTGGATTGCTCGCTCATAGAAAATCCTGATGGAATCCAATTAGCTCTCCATTTTTTATCACTTACACTCGTTTCAAGAGCTTCGTTAGTTGCATTTTTATACCAGGTAAAACCCTCTGCTACCGTTGAAGGCTTTAAAAGCGCATCATCAATATGATCCAGCACACTTAATTGTGCAAACATAATTTTTTCTAGTGTTACACCTAATTTATTCTTTAGCTCTGACTTAAGTAATAATTTAGATTCTTTGTCTATCCAAAGTTGGTAGCCATAACGATATCTATCGATAGGTTTAATATTAATAATCCATGCATCTAATCCTGCAATTCGATCTTCTCCAGCCATTTCAAAAGTATAGAAATCAGAAATTAATTCGATTGGTTGAGGCAAGTAAGTCGAAACTAATTTCCCTAGACGACTTTTCTCTACAATGACAGATTTTTTTTCAGGGAAATAACATCTCACTTGATCTTTATTTCGTACAACCTCTCTCGCATGTCCCGTTAGAGAAATTAAACGTTGGTACGAATCTCCATCATCAGACTTATGGATGATTCTCAACGTGTCTATTTGATTGCCGATAGTGTAAACAAAAACGCCATCGTAGTTTAAAGACACACTTGCTATTGACATCTCATCTATCAGAACCTGAGGCTCGGATGAGCTTTCAGCTGCGCATATATTTTGTATTCCGCCTAAAAAAAGTGCCAAGAAGAGGCATAATGATTGAGATTTCAATTAATATTATTCCTGTGATTCTATCGTCACAAGTCTTGCATATGGGAAAATCCCATTCATGTTTCCAGTACTTCGATACTGATTATGATTCATCAAATAATTATTGAGACGCTGGTTAGCTATTTCTTTTGGACTAATCAATTTTCTAGGAGACTCAGGTGATAATTGAGGATTTGGAAAACTGAAAGTTTGATTTTCACTAGGATTTGCAGTGTTCGTCGCGAAAGCTTTAGTGGTAGAGGATAAATTAGCTTTATTACTGTCTTGAATAGTAAATAAAGCAACTATTGCTACTGATGCTGCAATAGCAAACCCCACGAATGGTTTTAAATTTATTGTTTTTATTTTTTGAGGTGCTAATACTGTAGGTTCGCTAATGAGTACATTAGTGACGTGAGTGAAAACTTGGTTAGATATTGTTTTTGGAAGATGTCCTCGCAGACAATCACCAATCAAATGGTAGCGAGCCCACGTTGCTATCATCTCTTGGTTATTCATTACATTATCTAAGGCTTTGTGGTTATTACCTTCGTATTCGCCATCTATTAATGATGATAATTGTTGCTTGTTATGTTCGCTCATGTGTTTAGCCTATATTTCAATTTTGTAGTAGTGGACTCATTTTTTTATCAATTGATTCACGAGCGCGAAATATTCTAGAACGAACAGTACCTATAGGACATTCCATAACACACGCAATCTCTTCATAACTCAAGCCTTCTATTTCTCTAAGCATTATTGCAGTTTTCAAATCTTCCGGAAGATCTTCAATCGCTTTTAAAACAGTTGCCTGTAATTCATCTTTAAGTAATAAGCTTTCCGGTGTTGCTTCATCTTTTAGAGCGGTATTACCCTCAATTTGTTCAATATCAGACACATCATAATCACTTATTTTTGGCCTGCGTGATTGCACAGCGAGTTGATTTTTTGCTGTGTTTACCGCAATTCGATAAAGCCAAGTATAAAATGCGCTATCACCACGAAAGTTAGGTAATGCGCGATAAGCTTTTATAAATGCTTCTTGTGTGACATCCAAAGCATCACTATGGTTCCTCACAAAACGTGAAACTAAGTTAACTACTCGCTGCTGGTATTTGAGTACAAGCAGATCATAGGCCGACTTTTCACCATTTTTAACTCGCTCAATGAGTTCGTTATCTGTAACTTTATTGGCCATCTGGCCTACCCTCTTATGCTATTATTTTGCTTGTTTAAATCTAAATTATTCTGTTTAATTTGGAGTTTCTATTTGATTATTAATAATAATATCTTACAATCAAAGACTTAGACAGATAATCATAATACTACCTTAAGTAAGATGCCTGACCAACAACAACATGATGTATTGATAATCGGCAGCGGTGCTGCGGGGCTTAGTCTCGCATTAAAACTTGCCGATGATGCCAATGTAGCAGTTTTGTCAAAGGAAGTATTGAGCGAAGGAGCAACTTTATACGCTCAAGGCGGTGTGTCCGCAGTTCTTGACGAGAAGGACTCAATTGAATCTCACGTACAAGATACATTAATAACTGGTTCAGGCTTATCTGATCCAGAAGTTGTTCGCTTTGTCGTTGAACGTGCTCATAAAAGTATCGATTGGTTAGTAAAGTTAGGCGTTAATTTTACCCGCGCAGAGACTAATTCGGACAGTAGTTCTCCATTTCATTTACACCAAGAAGGTGGACATAGTCATAGACGAATTATTCATGCTGCGGATGCAACAGGTAGAGCCATTGAGACGACACTTGAATCAAGTGTGAGGCAACATCCAAACATCGATTTATATGAGCATCACATAGCAGTTGATCTAATAACAACAAATAAATCATCAAAACATGAAAGTCATTGTCTTGGAGCATATGTTCTAGATATTGAAGATAACTCTGTCACAGTATTCAGTGCTAAGAATGTTGTTCTAGCATGCGGTGGAGCAGGCAAAGCCTACCTTTATACAAGTAATCCAGACAGTTGTACTGGTGATGGTATTGCAATGGCATGGCGGGCGGGCTGTCGTATCGCAAATATGGAGTTTATTCAGTTTCATCCGACTTGTCTTTATCACCCAATGGCAAAATCTTTTCTAATTTCCGAAGCTTTGAGAGGAGAAGGTGCAAAGTTAATCTTGAAAAACGGTGATCCTTTTATGCAACGTTATGATGAGCGTGAGGAATTAGCGCCAAGAGATGTAGTTGCTCGAGCAATCGATTATGAAATGAAGCGCTTGGGTGATGATTGTGTTTATCTCGACATATCTCATAAATCTTCGAAATTTATTGAAAAACATTTTCCAACTATCAATAAACGTTGTCTCGGTCTCGGCATCGATATGTCACAAAAGCCTATTCCAATTGTTCCTGCCGCCCACTACACGTGTGGTGGTGTAATGATTAATCAGAATGGACAAACTGATATAAACGGTTTATACGCAATTGGTGAAACCAGTTGCTCTGGTTTACATGGCGCAAATAGGATGGCTAGTAACTCTCTTTTGGAGTGTGTGGTATTTGCTCATGCTGCTTCTGAAGCCATCTTGAAATCATTAGCCGATATTACAATGCCTGGAAAATTAACTAAATGGGATGAAAGCCGAGTAACTGATTCTGATGAAGAAGTAGTCGTTAGTCATAATTGGGATGAAATACGTCGATTTATGTGGGACTACGTAGGCATTGTAAGAACTACTAAGCGTCTCCAACGTGCGCGACATAGAATTAAATTATTGAAATCTGAAATTACTGATTATTATGGTCATTTTAGAATCAGCAAAGATTTAGTTGAGTTGCGTAATTTATCAGTAGTAGCCGAACTAATCATTGAATCTGCACTTCAAAGAAAAGAAAGCAGAGGTCTACATTTTACAACTGATTATCCTATAGTTAAAACTTCTGAAACAGGTGAAAACACTATTCTATGAGAATTACTTATAACCCGATAGTAAATATTATTGTGCATAGCGTCGATTTCAAAGTTAAATAATCAGACTACTTTTAATAAAGCTAAAGGAATGGGAAAATAGAATTTTAAAAACTTCACAATTATGATTTGATTTTTCTTATGCTATATTTAATCAAGACAACTAAGCAACATTTTAAATAATTTCTAGTTTTAAGGTTCGACTTTTTTCTCAATCATTTTCATAAATGATTCTTCGTTTAATGTTTTAATTCCTAACTCAATTGCTCTTTCGTACTTGCTTCCAGGATTTTGACCATATATAACATAATTTATTTTCTTCGAAACTTTTTCTGTTACTTTACCTCCTAACATCAACAATCTTTGTTTTGCCTCATCACGAGGCATTATTGATAAGCTACCAGTAAGCACAAAAACCATATCACAAAAAGGAAGGCTCGTTGCATCACTTTTGGTTTCCCAATAAACGCCGGCCAAAATTAGAGATTGAATTATTTCTAGGTTATATTTTTGTTGAAAAAAATGATTTATATTAAAAGCAGTAATTGGTCCTATGTCGGGGATTGTTTTTAGTTCTTTAGTTGTAGCTTGTTCTATTGATGTTATTGACTGATATTTTGCGGCAATTGTAAGTGCCGTTGCTTCGCCAACTTCGCGTATGCCCATTGCATATAAAAAACGTTCCAATGTTGTTTTTTTACTCTTTTCAAGGGCAGTTATCAAATTCTCAGCAGACTTGATTCCCATTCTATCAAGTCCGGATAATTGTTCTTGTGATAACAAATAAAGGTCAGCAACAGTATTAATTAATCCTAATTCATTTAATTGGACAATTAATTTACTGCCTAGTCCGTCGATATTCATAGCCTTACGTGAAGCAAAGTGAATAATAGCTTGTGTTCTCTGAGCAGAGCAGATTAGTCCACCTATACAGCGATACACTACCTCTCCATCTTGGCATACAACATCAGCTCCGCATGCAGGACAAAAACTAGGCATAATAAACTCAGAAACATCTGAACGTTTTTCTTTTATAACACCAACTATTTCTGGAATGACATCACCCGCACGACGAACATAGACCCAATCACCAATCTTAATGTCTTTCCGTTTTATTTCGTCGAAATTATGTAGTGTTGCATTAGTTATCAATACACCAGCAACCTTGACTGGTGATAATCGTGCAACAGGTGTTAATGCACCTGTACGGCCAACTTGAATTTCTATGCCTAATAATTGTGTTATCTTTTCTAAGGGAGGAAACTTATAAGCTATCGCCCATCGTGGAGCTCGCGACACGAAACCCAGTTGATGTTGTTGTGAGATCTCATTTACTTTAAAAACAACGCCATCAATATCATGTGGCAATCTTGAACGCATAGTTTTTATTTTTGCATAATAACTCAGGCACTCATGGATGTTACTCAGTCTCTTTGACTCAGATGAAACAGGTAGCCCCCAAAGTTTTAATTGACGCAGAATATTTGTATGATTAGTTAAGTTTATGTTTCCATTATAATCACCGATACCAAAAGCAAAAAAAGATAAAGGTCGCTCTGCTGTAACTCTTGAATCTAATTGTCGTAAAGAACCTGCTGCTGCATTACGTGGGTTAGCAAAAACCTTCCCGCCTTTATCACGTTGTGTATTGTTTAATGTTGCAAACCCCTTATGAGTCATGACAACTTCACCTCTTACCTCTAGCGATTGAGGAATATTTTCTCCGATAAGACTTAGGGGCACTTCTTGGATCGTTCGTATATTGTGTGTAATATCCTCTCCTAAAGAACCGTCACCTCGTGTAGCAGCGGTAATTAGTAATCCATTTTTGTATAATATATTTACTGCAAGTCCATCTAATTTTGTTTCTCCCGAAAAGTCTATTGTCTCGACGCATAATTCCTCTTTGATCCTCGTGTCAAAACTATGCATTTCATCCTCATTAAATACATTTGCCAAGGATAACATTGGAAGCAGGTGTTTCACTTCTTGTAACTTCGTTACGGGTGATACTCCTAGTCGTTGAGTCGGCGAATTAGAGTTTATTATTTCAGGAAACTCAGTTTCTATTTCAATCAACTTACGCATCAACTGATCATATTCATGATCCATTATTGATGGAGCATCCAATACATAATATTGGTAATTATATTGAGTGATTAATTGGCGTAATGCATGTGCCTTTTTAGTGGCTTGTTCTAGTTGCATTTAGATTGTTTATCTTCTTAAAAGGACCCTGCTTTATCTCGCAGTGTATTAATCGAAATAGTGTTTAAAATTTTATTATCAGAGGTCCGCATATCACCACCTAATATTTTAGCCATTCGTTGAGTGGTGTTTAAATACAATTCAAATATCACATGGGCATCAATTGAAACAGGTGAATACATAAACATTACAATACCTTTTGTATTTAAATCGGCCATCCGCCCAAGATCAAATGATCCTGGTTCATGCATGTTAGCAGCGCTAAATAAAGGTTGACCAGAATGAAGCTTGCCTAGCCCAAAGTGATGAAAAATATTCATATGACCATAAACCATTCCGATTTCATCAGCAGCTTTACTGATTGTTAGTCCATTAAATGATATATGTGCTGGACTAGTAATATACAGAAGAAGTATGTCTTCACTGTTTTTACTTACTTCCAGTATGCTCTCGCCATAGTCGAGTTCAGTTGATGTTATTTCATTCTCATTTTCTTGAATGTTTTCTTCAATCTCTGCAAACACGTCATGATTATTATTTTCAGTTAACACCGTCCCATAATCCTTAAGATCCATTGTATGTGTCAGTGGTGATTTTTCACTAATATCATCCTCATCATTTGATTTTTTTTGAGTAATTCGAGGTTCTAGTGAGGTGTTTTGGACTATAGCCTGATGTTTTGATTGATTTAGTATTCTATCCAAACCTGTCATTGCTTCAGAATGATAATCTGCTTCATTGTTTAATGGAGGTAATGAAATGTCTGAGATTCCATCAATGTCATCAAGGATAACAGATTGCTTTTTTGAGCTTGTCTTATAAAATATTTCCCACAGGTAAATACCTAAGACTATAAAGCAA